>NZ_JACDWU010000097.1:0-166120 GCF_016464045.1 Pseudoalteromonas sp. bablab_jr011
CCGTTGGTCACTCACTTTCCATTAAAGGAAAAAACATTGAGACTCTAAATTTGTTTGCGTTACTACCTAAGTAGCTTCGCTGTTAGAACTCAATCTGTACGAGTGCCCACACAGATGATTGCTTTATATTGTTAAAGAACGTTGTGATTAAAGCGTTTCACTTTAACTCGCTAGGGCTGCGTATATTACGCTTCCCTATTTTTTTTGTCAACACTTAATTTTGAGAAAATTTAATTTTTCGAAACTAAGTTTTACTTAACACTCCGAGTTGCTCTTGCCTCGCTAAGCGTTGCAGTCTGCCGTCTCAGTGGGGTCGCATTATAGGGAGATGGAATTTTTTCGCAAGCACTTTTTTCTAAAAACTTTAAAAAAAAGGGCTTTTTCACCAATTCTTATCTAAACAGCACAAAAGTGAAACTTTATTAACGCTTAAATAACCTTTTTCCTTGTTTAAGGCCCACTAAATCAAAACAAAAAGCCCAGCTAATGTAGCTGGGCTTTTTAAAATTGATTAATCAATTAACTAATTATGCAATGCCGTATTGGTCACGATACGCTTTAACCGCGGCTAAATGCTCATCCATTGTGCCTTTTGCTTCTAGGTAACTAATTAAGTCTGCTAGTTTCACAATAGAGATAACTTTTGTTCCAAAGTCACGTTCAACTTCTTGAATCGCAGAAAGCTCAGCTTTGCCTTTTTCTTGACGGTCTAGAGCAATAAGCACACCACTTAAATCTGCACCATTATCTGCAATGATTTCCATTGATTCACGAATGGCTGTGCCAGCGGTGATCACGTCATCAACTAACATGATTTTACCTTTAAGCTCAGAACCGACTAATGTGCCCCCTTCACCGTGTGCTTTTTTCTCTTTACGATTAAAGCAATAAGGTACATCTTTATCGTGGTGATCCGCTAATGCAACCGCGGTAGTTGTTGCAATTGGAATACCTTTATAGGCTGGACCAAATAAAACATCGTATTCGATGCCTGCATCTTCCAGTGCCGCAGCATAAAAACGTCCCAAGCGAGCAAGATCACGACCGGTATTAAACAAACCTGCATTAAAGAAGTAAGGGCTAGTACGGCCTGACTTTAAAGTAAACTCACCAAATTTAAGCACCTGCTTTTCAAGTGCGAATTCAATAAACTCTTTTTGATAATCTTTCATTACTAAATTAACCTACTTCTAAATTATGCTAAAGCTTGCTTTTGAGCATCGATAATTTCACGGATAGAATGCTTAGCCAGTGAAAGTAGCTCATCTAATTCATCAAACGAGAAAGGTTCACCCTCGGCAGTCCCTTGGATTTCGATGATTTTGCCGGTTTCAGTCAAAATAACATTCATATCGGTTTCTGCTTCAGAGTCTTCTAGGTATTCAAGGTCTGTAATTGGTTGACCTTTATATACACCCACAGAAATAGCTGCAATCATATGTTTAAGTGGATTAGAGTTGATCATGCCTTTGCTGCGCATGTACGTCAGCGCATCAACAAGCGCAACACATGCGCCGCTGATTGATGCAGTACGAGTTCCGCCATCAGCTTGAATTACGTCACAATCAATTGTAATGGTGTTTTCGCCTAACGCTTTTAAATCAACCGCAGCACGTAATGCGCGTGCGATTAAGCGTTGAATTTCCATTGTACGACCGCCTTGCTTCCCGCGAGCTGCTTCGCGACCATTACGGGTATGTGTTGAACGTGGCAACATACCGTATTCAGCCGTAACCCAACCTTTACCTTGGCCTTTCATAAAGCGTGGTACACCTGCTTCAACAGTTGCAGTACACAATACTTTCGTATTTCCGAACTCTACTAATACTGAACCTTCAGCATGCATAGTGTAATTACGTGTAAATGTAACCGGTCTAATTTGGTTAGGTGTTCTTTCGCTTGGACGCATTAACGATCCCCTTAAATCTGAATTTGCCACATTATAAGTATATATACGTGTAGATGCCATGTTGATTTACATAATTAAATGAATGTGAAATATGCAACTGAAAAAATTTCCGCTAGAGGTTAAAGGCTGATACGGTATAATCAACCAAATTTGTAAATAAATAACACTAGGAAATCATCCATGATCCACAGCATGACAGCTTATGCGCGTCGCGAAATTAAAGGCGAATGGGGCACTGGCACTTGGGAAATTCGTTCAGTTAACCAACGTTACCTTGAAACTTTTATCCGCGCACCAGAGCAATTTCGTGGGATGGAACCTGTTATCCGTGAACGTTTACGCAAACACCTACAGCGCGGAAAAGTAGAAGTTTTCCTAAAATTTGCAGCAAACCCAGCACATGTTGGTGAGCTGACAATTAATGAATCTCTGGCTGAGCAGCTTATTAAAAGCGCGCAATGGGTGCAGCAACAAAGCAATGGCGACATCAACCCTGTTGATATTTTACGTTGGCCAGGTGTGATGGAAGCTGAAGAGTTAGACATGGATAGTGTGAATACTGCACTGATCGCAGGCTTTGATGAAGTAATCGAAGACTTTAAACAAGCACGAGGCGATGAAGGCGCTAACCTTCACGAAATGATTGCAACCCGTTTAGATGCAATTTTAGAGCAAGTAGTCATTGTTGAGAGCCACTTACCAGAAATAGCTAAATGGCAACGCGACAAACTAAATCAAAAACTAGAAGAGTTAAAAACGGATATCGACGAATCACGTCTTGAGCAAGAACTTATTTACCTTGCTCAAAAACAAGATGTGGCCGAAGAACTAGACCGCTTAAAATCGCATGTTAAAGAAACTAAAAAAATCTTAACGAAAGGTGGCGCTTGCGGTCGTCGTTTAGACTTTATGATGCAAGAGTTTAACCGCGAAGCGAATACGCTTGCGTCTAAGTCAATTAACAGCGACATCACAAACGCAGCTGTCGAACTTAAAGTGTTAATTGAACAAATGCGCGAACAGATCCAGAATATTGAATAACTCTGTTGTTATTTTAAAACAAAAAAGACCCAGCTGTTGCTGGGTCTTTTGTTTTAAAAACCACTCTACAGGGGGATAAAGTGGTATTAGCATCGGTGAAGGGAGGCTAATTATTGTAAAAACGTGTTGCAGCTACAGCGTAGTCAGCACGCGTTACCGATTCATCACCATTGAAGTGTACGGTTACTTTTGGCTCTAAGTCGAAGCGGCCTTGGTGTACATCAAAATACGCATTCAAAATGCCAAGGTCTAGCGCCAGCTGTACATACCCTTTTAGGTGGTCAGGAATGGTATGTTGATCTTCCAGTGTATATCGCTCATCGTTGTAAACCACTGTAATATCACCGCTAAATGTAGCTGCTGTTTCTTGCAGTGCTAATGATTGCACGAGCGAGTAAGCAAGTTCACTTCGGCTCACCTGCTCTGTTGGTAAAAACATCGTTGTATCAGTCAACATTACAGGCGCTTGATCTTGTGCTGTATTACGAAGCGCAGCCCCTTTTTGTGTTACTGCATTAATTGCTGCGCTATACGAGGCATCAACATCGGTATAGCTTACTTGTGTCGCTTTGTTTGATTGTCTCACTCCTGCGCCGAGTGTTAAAAAGTCGGCTAATTCTTGGCGAAGTAAAAAGTCATCGGGTTTAAATCCATTCTCTGTTGCATCGACTAACTGCTCACTCACTGCCATTTCAATAAACGCTTTTGCAGGGTGATCAGCGGCTACATCATCAAGTCCAGTGTAACCATCTGTTTTAACTATTTTTACTTTAACAGGAATCGAGCCTGGCACAGCATAACCATTGGTTACACCGAGGGGGTCAACATCTACCCCAGACAAACCGCCAATACCACTGGCTTTTAGCACCCATTCGCCGGCTTCTGCAGGGGCTGTTACAGCAATATTTTGGCCCAGTACTGGCAACGCAATACTCGAGCCATAACGTTTACCCGAAGGACTGGTGAGTGACAACCCTACGGTGTTGTCAGAAACATTGGCACTCACCATCAACATTGACGCATCTGGGCTAACATTAATAAGGGTGCCTGAATTATCACCCACGGGGCTAAAATCAACGGTGTCATTGTACTCAGCCTGCACTGATGTTTGCGCTTGAGCATTAAAGTTACGGTTAAGTTTAGTCGTGGTACCAAACGTGCGTTGTTGATCAACGACTGACTGTACTGCGGCATAAGCATTTGCATAACCTGCCCCAACTTCCCAATCTTCAAGTCCGGGCATATTTGTCGCGGTTTCTTGCAAAATGGTTTTCACTTCACGCCATGTCAGGTTTGGGTTCGCCTCTAACATCAGCGCGACAATACCTGAAATATGTGGTGCAGCCATTGAGGTGCCGCTCATTGATGTGTAATACGGCACATGATTAATATCCATAATTTCACTGTCATCAGCTAGACTCAAGGTGCTCAAGCTTGAAAGTGAAGCTCTTGCTGAAATAACATCAACACCTGGCGCCGTAATTGTTGGTCTATCTTGCCATTCGAGCTGTTCACCATTAATGCTAACAACCCCACCTTTACCTTTCACACCGCGAGAACTAAAGCTGGCCAAATTACCGGTTTTATCACCGGCTGCCACAGTAATAACCCAAGGTGCTTTTTTGAAGTTGCCTGTAATAGTACCTTCACCGCTTCCTGAGTTACCCGCTGAGAAAACAACAATTACCCCATTGTCTGCCAACTTTTTGGTTGCGATATTTGTTGGATCATCTGGGTTAAAATCTGTGCCTGTGTCGCTTGTATTACCAAACGAGTTTGAAATAACACGAATGTTATAATCGAATTGATGCGTTAAAGCGTAATCAAAACCACCCAGTGTATCTAGAATAAATAAGCCCGCACCCGACCCATAACCGATAATTTTTGCACCCGGCGCGACCCCTTGATACTTACCACTCGACATTGCACCATTACCACCAATAATACCCGCTACATGTGAACCATGACCGCCCGCAATATCAGTGTTATCAACGTCTTCTTGGTAAGTAATGGGTAATACACTCGACAACGAGTTTAAGTTTGTTTGCGCAAGCACGTTTTGTACTACGTGGTTAGGGTATTTGATGTCGCCATGCGTTCCATCCACCCCTGAATCATTAACGACAACACCAATGCCGCGACCAGAATACGGCATGCCTTTATGTCGTAAAGAGCTATCGGCACGTAATCGGTCAACACCAGTAATTTGAGTTGAACCATCATTTTCTAGTGATAGTGGCGCGTTGTACCAAATTGAACGAACTTTGTCTGATGCGTAGATAGCCTCGATTTGAGCTTTAGTTGCCGTAATACCGACCATAGGCAGGCTTTTTAAACTCACACCGCCTAACACACCTGCCGACTGAATGATGCTCATCAGTTCAGAGTCGACCGCTTTATTACCTTCAAACGTAACAATAACTTCGAACACATCTTGTTCTGTTGCTTGGGTCAGTAACTGACTAATTTCTGGCCCCAAAGATTTAGCTGATAAATTCAGTGACATTAAGCTTAGTCCTGCGCCAACAAGACCCGCGAGTAGTTTTTGTGATTTTAATTGAGTGTTAAGCATGAGAGTAAACCTTAATTTGTTTTGACTCTCTCAGCATGGCAAACACGCAGGCTTTTAAAAATGGGGGAAAACCCCTAGAGCAAGAAGGTTAAAACACCTTTATATGAGTAAATTATATTTTGCAGCGTAACGGACCAGTTCAGCCGCATTGGCGACTTGTAACTTATCAAGCACTTTACCACGATGATTTTCAGCCGTTTTTACACTGATATCTAATGAGCGAGCAATGTCTTTGGTGGTTTTACCTTCGATAATAAGATGAAAAACTTCACGCTCACGACTGGTTAAATTACGATAAGGGTCATCCCAGGTTTCAGCCGGTTTTAATGACATGGTTGCTAATACACTGGCAGCGTATTGGCTAAAATAGGTTTTCCCTTGAGCAAGTGCTTTTACGGCATCAATAAGCTCATCACTGGCGCTGTCTTTTAACAAGTAACCAGATGCACCAGCCCGCACCATATGTATTACGTATTCTTGCTCTTCATGCATGGTTAACACCAGTACTTTAGCTTCTGGTAACTGCTCATGAAGTCGTTTAACCGCTTCCATGCCGTTTAATTCTGGCATGCTAATATCAATAACAATCACCATTGGCTTTAATTCAAGTGCTTTTTGTACGGCAGATAAACCATCTGCCGCTTCAGCAAGTACTCGAATATCAGGGTCATTGCTCAGTAAACTCACCAGACCTTGGCGCAAAATAGTGTGGTCATCAGCAATCAGTACGCTAATCATATTAATTATTTCCTGTTACTAGCACTTTAATTTCGCAGCCCTGCTGTGGCGCAGTCGTGACCGTTAGCTGACCACCGTATGCCATAACTCGGTCTCGCATTGCCCCTAAGCCAAAGCCTGTCGTTAGATCATCAGGTTGTAGTTCCATACCTTGACCATTATCTTTTACTTTGACCATTAACATGCTTTTTGTTGCTATCACATTAATGGTAATTAGGCTTGCCTTTGCATGTTTAATGGCGTTGGTCAGCGCTTCTTGTACCACTCTAAATACCAAGGTTTGTATATCACTGGCTAGGTTATTATCAACTTGGTGATGTAAGTTAATAGTAAACGCCTGCTGTTCAGACATCACTCTTACCAACCACTCAAGTGCAGGCACAAGGCCTAAATCGTCTAATATGCGCGGTCGCATAAGCCGTGATATAACCCGAGTATCTGATAATGCTTGGCGAGCTAATTCAATACTCTCATTGAGAGCATGGCTGGGAGCTTCATTTTTTGCTTGCTGTAATTGATTTATTAAAGCGGTGAGTAGCTGCCCAACCCCATCATGCAGCTCTTGTGCTATTTGCTTTCGCTCATTCTCTTGCACCTGCCAAACACGCTTTGCTAAACCACGCATTTGCTCATTAGAGTTTGAAAGTTGCTGCGAAATTTGCTGCTGCTTTTGGTTAAGCTCTGCCACCAGCGAGGTGATATCCTTATCATTATTCATAACCAGCCAAGTCCTGTAACGAATCATCAAGTTGAAAATAACTTTGATAGTTTAAAAATTCAGCCTTTCTGTCTTTAGGAAGATTGGCCAATAAAGTGTTTAACTCTGAATTAAGCTTTGCTTTTAAGCTACTGGGTGCTTGCTCATTGTGATAAGCAAACTGCACTCTTAATCGATCAAATTGAAAACTCCGCCAGTACCCTCCCATCTTACGAAGCAGAATATCAGCCTGTTTTAGCGTTGCCTGAAAATCAGGCCATTGCTGTTGCATAAACTGCTGTACAGCAAGCAGCTCTAAATACTCAAGATAGGCGTATTGATATAAGGTAAAATCAACATTACCCAGCGCCGCTAAATGAGCACTAATATCTTGCTGTTGACGCAGTGCTTCACGAGCCGCATAAATGAGCTTGGCAATATAAATAGCGCCCTGGCTATAATCTTTGCTCATGGGCTCACTCATTTGTTGTTGAGTGATCATCTCACCCGTTATGAGCTCACTGTAAAATGCAAGTCGGCTAACATACTCACGGTTGCCCTTATCGGCGATATCTTGTTTTAAGCTCGCGATTGTTGACGCTGCGCCGGTGATATCACCTAATTGATACGACCAATCAACAAGCCACAAGCCAAATTCACTCATCGCGCGAATATCTTGCAATGACTTTGCTTGCTCATAAATGGCGCTTAACTCAGTGATGCTATTTGCAAAATTTCCTTGTAAAAAGGTCAATTTAGATAAGTAACTACGCGATACCCATTGCTCAAAGGTGCTATTGAGTTGTTTAGCATCTGCCAGTGTATTATTGAAAAGATGGTACGCGTTTCGCCAATTTCCCTGTGCTAATTCAATTTGCCCTAAATTCTGCCTTACATGGATGATACCCAAGGGGTATTGAATACCTTGATACAGTTGCTCAGCCTGACGCCAATAAACCAACGCATGCTTTTTATTTAACAGCATAAAATACATAAAACCGATGTTATTCATACTCTCGGCTTGCAGCATTTGGTTGCCAAGCGTCATGCGTATGTCGAGGCCTTGCTGATAATATTCAAGTGCTTTTTGATACAAAGCCTGCTCTTCTTCAAGCACCCCTAACTCGTTAAAGGTATGCGATAGTCCTTCTTGATCGCCTAGTTGCTCGTACAATGAAATGCTCTGTTGTAAATAGCGTTCTGCTTCTGTGTACTGTGCTTTAGCAAGGTGCAATGAAGACAGGTTACCCATGGTGGTTGCCATTCCAGCAATGTCGTCAATGTTTTCGCGGATAGCGAGTGCTTGACGGTAGTAATCAAAGGCTAAATCAATCTCCCCGAGTTGATTGTAAACAACACCAAACGCATTCAGCGCTTCGCCTTCTTGATACACATTTTTCGATTTTTTGGCAGTTACTAAGGCTTTAACAAAATACTCATCAACCGCTTTTTGATACTGCCCTTGTAAAAATGCAGCTCGGCCAAGCATAAACCATGCATCGGGATGGTAAGGGTCAAGGTTAACGACCTCAAGCAACAGCGCTTCCATTTTTTGATGTTGCTCTGTCAGAAAATAAAACTCTGCAAGGGCTATTTTTAATTCCACATCATAAGGAAATGCCTTTACAAGGGCTGCATAGTCAGCTTGAGCTTGCTCTGCTTTACCGGCGAGATCATTAAGCCTCGCACTGGCAAATTTTGCTGTGTAGGTTTTATCTTCAGCAAACTTAAGGGCCTGATTGTAAGCATTCTCAGCATCGAAAAATTGCTGGGTGGCAAGCAATAATTCACCTTGCAGTAACCACCCTAGCCCTGAATTTGGGTGCTTGGTTAAAAACTGCGATAACGATGTTTGCGCTTTTTCAAACTCACCTTTTTGCAGGAACGACTTCACAATAAACAACTCACCTGCTGGTTGAGGGTCAACTTGTAATGCCTTCACTTCAGTTGATAATTGCAATTGCTGTGAAAAACGCTCGGTAAAACTCGACACGCTTTGTTGCCAATTAGCTTGATTAAAATCGCTCGTTAAGAGTGTATTTTGCTGTAATGTGTGTCCTTCAAGCTGATAAACATTAAATTTAATATCGCGTTGCTCTGAGCCACTTGGGTATAGTTGCGGAGCAATCAGGTAGCTTACATTTAATAAGTCAGCCACCAGCGCTAGCTTTTGCTCATCTAACGGCATTGTAATTCCAAGTTGAGAGAGCAACTGACTTAGCCTGCCTTGCTCTACTACTCGTAAATGACCTAATTCATGCAGTTGATAGTTAATATATTCAGCAAGCCCTTGTGCAACGCTATCGTCACTACTTTGTAAAGGTAAAACAGCCACTGCATAGTATTCTTTCTCAGGCTGTTGGGGAGTATCGGGTGGCATGCTTAAAAACACCGCAGCCATAATAAATAAGCCTATAACCACCACGACAGCCATCAACATAGAGTGTTTTTTAATGTTGTGCGGTTTTTCTTTAATTTGTTTTAAAAATGCCGTTTGTGCCTCAGTGGCATTTTTAAAACGTGCGTTAACTTGAGAATGAATAAGTTTGTTGATAAATGGCGCAATAAAAGCCAGTTGTTTATGCTTTACGCGACATTTTGCTTTATTAAGCTGCTTTGCCGTTAATACCTCATCAAGGCTTTGTCCAGCAAAGGGAAGTTCACCACAACACAGCTGATACAACACCACGCCAACCGCATATAAATCAGTAGTCGAATTTACAGCCCCAAACTGCAAATACTCTGGAGGGGCATAATGAACCGTCCCCACAATATCGCCCACATCTGCGCTGCCTTCTAACACCGATAAACCAAAGTCTGAAATATACAGTCGTCCCTTTTTATCGAGCATAATATTGGCGGGTTTAATATCTCGGTGAACAACATTGGCTTGCTCCACAAAAACCAATGCCTCTAATAACTGGCTTACAAATGTAATAAGCTCTTCACGACTCTGAAAAGTCAGGCTAGCCTCTTCTAGCGATTGGCCATCAATCCAATCCATCGTTATAAAATGTAGATTTTGCCAATGATAATATTCATGAACGCGTAAAATAGTCGGGTGGCTTAATTGACGTAAATGCAGTAATTCTTGTTTGAACTTTGCAATCGCATCTGATTGCTGACTAATTGATTGATTAAGTACTTTAATGGCAATGTGTGTATCAAGCTGTTTGTCGTAGGCGCGGTAAACACACCCATACTGACCTTGACCACACATGGCTTCAATCTCAAAACGGCCAAGTAAACATTCGCCAGGCTTAAGATAAGTCGGTGAGCTAATTACCTGAGTTTCATGCAATTCATCACTGCTATTTTTAGAAACGTCGTTATTGCTCATATCACCTATTTAACAGGGGTTAATGACATAAATTAAATAAAGTATAGCCAGTATTTTCGTTAACGTGCTTATCTGTAACCACTTTTTGTAAGTTATCAATAGATTGTTGCAACAGTAAGGCTTGCACTGCGGCCTCAATTTGAAGTCCCATGCTGTGGAAAATTTCGATGTCTAAATCAGTCAGTACTTTTCCCGCTAATTGGCTGTCGGTATACACAACCCCAACAACTCGACCGTCAAATAGTAACGGGATACACGCGAGCGAGGATATTTTTTTCAACTGAATACTGTCGCGGTGTTTGAGTAAGTCATGTACCGACACATCCATAGCCACCACGGGTTCTGCTTTTTCAAAGCAACGAGAGATTGCACCAACACTGCCTTCAAAGCGTTTCAATTTAAAATCACCCGTTTTGAAACCTTGTGCGATACATACTTGTAATGAATCTAATTGTTCGCCTAATAGCAACACACCACGCTGCGTGCCTGTTAACGTAATTAGGTTATGTAATTGGGCAATTAAGCTTTCTTTTAAATAGTCTGTATTAGAAGACGGTGAGGCTAACTTACTTTGTGTTAATCGCCAGGTGTTATGCTCATTAATAGCCGCTATTTGCGACATTGACTTGGCTTCAAACAAGCAATCTAAATCACCAATCGAAATGATTGCATCATCAGCAAGGGTTGAGTGAGTGACAACGGCACCGTTTACTTTCGTGCCGTTTAAACTTCGTTGATCATTAAGTTGCCATGCATCATTACTGTGCGACACACGAGCATGCTGACGTGACACCGTTGGGTGTTCCAAAATTAACTGACACTCTTTCGCACGTCCTATGAGGTATCCACTCTGTTCGTATAAATAGCTTTCCATCGCAGGCTGATCAGTATAACAAACCGTAATTCTAGCGGGCATACACAACTACTCTACAAACCTTATTATTCTTAATTGGCAAGTCTCAAACTAAAGCGTAACGTATTTGCATAAGCTATCAGCTCACCCATCACGTTATCGACATCTCGGCTTGAGCGCCACACATCTGGAATTGCTTGGCCTCGATTAGCTTTCACATTATTAATAAACTGGCTAACTTTGCTACTCGCTGAGCTGTAATCAAGTGTCATGATTGCTTGATTAATATCGGCGACGTCTTGCAATAGTGTTGAATAAACAACACTGTCAATCTGGCTAGAAAAAGC
This sequence comes from Pseudoalteromonas sp. bablab_jr011, assembly GCF_016464045.1. Lineage (NCBI taxonomy): Bacteria > Pseudomonadati > Pseudomonadota > Gammaproteobacteria > Alteromonadales > Pseudoalteromonadaceae > Pseudoalteromonas > Pseudoalteromonas sp. bablab_jr011. The sequence goes on from NZ_JACDWU010000097.1 coordinate 11,498, forward strand.
ATTTAACGCCGTTTGTAAGTCGTTAAACTTTGTATTGATCACAACGGTTGCAGGGCGTAAATCAGCGACAATTATAAACTGTGAAAAGCGGCCTGTTGAACCGCGAGCACGGTAACTCCCCGCCCCCATTGTTGTGGTAATATCTTTAAACTCACCACCCAAAGGTGCTTTAAAAAAGCGTAGCGGCGTACCCGCTGTGTACTCTAAATTGTGCGTATGAATGTCAACACTCGCGACTCCCGAAAACGAAAAACCGCCACTGGCATCAGGCTCAATAGTAATCATCATTGGAAAAAGCGCTTGCAAAGAAATATTGCTACTGTTTGGTAGTCGCTGCAAAAGATTAAGCGACGTGATATCAATAATTTCGGCTGTAATACCTATATTATCAGCGGTAAGGCCTACTGCATTTTCAAATTCAAGGGTGATATCTGCTGAAATATTTGCAGGGAGGTTAATCACGGCCTCAACAGTATTACCTTGAACATTGACACTGACTAATTCTGTGCTGTGTGATACGGGGCTTGAAAGCATCATTATTAAAGCAAATGCAATGATGTAAAACGTCTTGAACTGGCTCATATTCTCAACTCTCTCGTGACGACGGCAAGCCGAAGTGACACGTTTATTTAACAAACCACAACATTAAACTTACTTTCGACTGGGGTATTTCGCAAGTTTTTAATGAAAAATAACGAATAAAAACCAACCATTTTTCAGGTTGGTTTTTATTCATCAAGGACTTAACTATCTTAAATATTGATTGAACACTCGACCAATAATCACCGCGTAATCACCCCGGCTTACTACGGTGTTTGGTTCAAAGTAAGCAACAAGCGTCGGTGTTAAATCATAGCGACCCTGTTCAAGCTCAAAACGGACACCTAACAGCGACATATCAACAGCCAATTGCACATACCCTTTTAATTCGCTAGGTATCGCATTGCTATCACGAAGCGGGATTTGTTCGCCGTTGTAAGCAACCGTGATATCGCCCGTGTGATTGCCAGCCTGCGATTGTAAGCCAAGTGCTTGCACTAATGAGTACGCTAAATCGGTTTTGCTAACTGTGCCCGTCGGATTAAATGACTGACCCGATACTGACATTACTGGATTTTGCCCTTGTTTACGGTCTTTTAACGCTGAGCCTACTGACGTAACGGCATCGACAAACGCTTCGCTACCAGACATAACATCCACAAAGGCCGGTTTTTGTGTCGCCAGAATGTCACGTTGTTGTCTGATTGCCATTCCCATCACAAGATACTGAGCAAGCTCTGCACGTGATAGGTTTACATCAGGTCGGTAGTAGCCATCATCGTGACCATCAACGAGTCGTTCACTAACCGCAAACTCAATCGCTTTTCGAGCTGGGTGAACAAAAATATCATTAAGCCCTTGGTATCCACCTGACTTCAAAATACTAATTTCACCACTAATAAACTCAGGTAAGCCAGGGCCATTTGTGACACCTGTAGGATCGGCTTCTACACCTGATAACGAGGTCAAACCAAACGCAGATAACTTCCACTCTCCGGCTTGTGCTGGCGCTGAAACACGCATTGAAGTATCAAGTACTGGCAGAGTTAAGTTGCCAAAATAAACCGTGCCATCGGGTGCTTCAAGTTTGAGTTTAGTGGTGTTCGCCAGCACATCTGCAGCCACATTGATAAACGCAGCATCACTGCCAACAGTAAAGGTAAATTCTTCTGGTTCACCCACTGGTGAATAGAACACTTCAAATGGGGTGGGTGAGCTGTCATCCAGAATAATGGCATTCGCATTAAAGTCGTTTAAGTTATTTACTGTGACACTATTTTCAGCGTTATATCCCAATGCGCCTGCTACAGCGGCATACGCATTGACATAACCAGCGCCCACTTCCCATGCTTGATAGCCCGGCATGTTTGTCGCTGTTTCTTGCATAATTTGTTTAATTTGCAGCGGTGTTAAGTCGGGGTTTGCTTCCAGCATCAGCGCAGCCACACCCGCAACATGGGGGGTGGCCATTGACGTGCCTGAAATCATTGTGTAATAAGGTAAGTATTCAGCTTCCATTGCGTCAATGTCATCTGCACCGCCGTTCGATACGATGTTCGTTTTTGCGCGTGTCGAAATAATATCCACTCCCGGTGCGACTATTGTTATTTCATTTTTATACTGCCACTCACTGCCGTCTGGCATAGTAAAGGTGCCTTGTTCACCACTTTTACCCCGTGATGAAAAATCAATTAAATCACCTTGCTTGGTGCCTGCCCCCACCGACATTCCCCATGGAATTTGTGCATATGGGTTGTGAGTATCTTCGCCTGAACCTGAATTACCCGCAGCAAACACTGATAACATACCCAACTTGTAAGCTTTGTAAGATGCCAATGAAATAGGATCATGGCTTTCGAACTTACCACTGCTTCCCCATGAGTTACTCATGATACGAATCGGCGAGTTAAAATCCCAAATATGGGTAATGGCATAGTCATAACCGCCGAGTGCATCCAAAATAGAGATACCTGCGCCAGAACCATAACCAATTAAATCAGCACCCGGTGCTGCACCTTGGTACTTACCATCAGAATGACTTCCCCAACCAGCCACAGTGCCCGCACAGTGTGTGCCATGACCTACATTTAAATCGGTGTTAAGTTGGCCTTCAATCCACACACCACTTGCACCAGTAATTGAAATAGCACTGGCATGAGTAATCCCTTGCACGTTTTCAATGACTTTAGCGCCATACTCTAAATCAGCGAGTGACGCATCAATACCAGAATCATTAACAAGAACGGTGACGCCTTTACCTGTGAACGTCATCCCATTATTAGCCGTGAATTCGTCTGATTGAAGCTTTTCGACCCCCGTAATTTCTCGCGCTTCTAGGTTGTAATAAGTTAAAGGTCTATTTGCAAAAATAGAGCGAACCCCTTCCATTGCTGCTAACTTTTTAATTTGTGTAGGTGATGCAACAACACCAATCATTGGTAATGACTTAAATTGCACACTTTGTGTGATACCTAGATTAATTAACTTACTTATTTGTGTGGCTTTAAGTGCTTCCATTTGCTCGTAACTTACAACCACCATCGCTTTGTCTGTGAGCGACATAGTTTTAAGCTGTTGCTCTAATTGAGAGCCTATCACTGCGGCTGCCGCTGCGTTTAAACTGAATCCTGCAAGCGTTAAACCAACCGCCATATTTTTCATTAATAGTTTCATCTGACACCTACCTTGCGTGAATTGACGCCTAAAATGGTTAATGTTTTATTTACATTTCTAATTAAATAGCCGAATGAAGTTGGCAGCTATCAGGATCAATCCCTACATGGCATGAGGGAAATCACCTATTAGGTAAGGTATTAAATGAATTTTTACGGGCACTACCTAGTAAAGGTTAAGCGTTTTCTATCCCCTTTGAGGAATATCTTTCGTCCTATGTTTCAACTAGATTGATTAAACCATTCGTCATTTAAAAGTAAGGATTGAGAATGTCTGCTCGTACAGAAACATCAAATGATATAGCGAGCGAAAGCGCTAATGCTATTGACCTTGTCAATGAAGATAACTCAACCACCAAGCAACACACTCATATTGGACAAGCTATTTCAGGCAATAACATAAACTGGGAGGCGCAATTGCCCATTAAGCTCATTGCGCATATCATCGATAATTTTCATGAAAAGCACAGAATGCAATTTCAACAATTGATCCAATTAACCAAAGCAGTGAAATTAAAAAATACTGATCATGCTGACTACCCTCATCATCTGGAATCTCATTTATCGCAAATGAAATATGAACTTGAAGAACATATGATGAAAGAAGAGGCCATTTTATTCCCAATGATCATGAAAGGTTATTATCCATCGGGTCCTATTAGTGTGATGGAAGCAGAGCACTTAGAGCACGAGAAGGCACTCGAAAAATTAACCACACTCACCAATAAGTTTACTCCTCCGCACGATGCCGATGAAGACTGGCAGCGTCTTTATGCCAAAATACATGAGCTCTACAACGATTTAAACGAGCACATTCATTTAGAAAATAATATTCTTTTTATGCAAGGTTAAGGCAAAAGGGGCAATAGACGCCCCTTTACATTGTTAGGCTAACGCTGATTGTTGTACTTTTGTGCATTGGTAATGTCGCAATTTGTGCTCTTTGCGTCGGCCATGACTAAATGACGACACTCTTTTTAAGTAGCCAATCACGCGTGTGCCATAATCAATATCTGTTGAACCACACTGTGAGCATGATTGCCTTGAGCGCTTATCGATATACTCACAGTGATTACAAATGGTGATCCTCACATTAATGCAAAAATAATTGCACCCCGTTCGCGCTGCCACATTAAATAACTGCATATATTGCTCAGTGTCTAAATGCTCTTCTAAATTCAAATGCAGTGCTGAGCCACCATCTAAAAACTCTGTCATCGATTTACCATGCAATATAAACTTATCAAGGTGATTTAGTGTTGTGTCTTCTACTAAATAGAAATAACTGTTGTAGCATTCTCTTGGCGTGAAGTAGCCATCTTCGCTATCCCATTTGGCATTTTTTATCCCTAAATTTTCAGCAGGAACAAACTCAGTGTTAAATAAAAAGCCGGTCTCTTTTGTTGCTAAGCGATTCTCTTTATAAATCACTTCTAACTGACTTTTCACCCATTCTTTATACGCATCATTAACCCCCACTTGAATACCTAAATACTCTGCGGCTTCAACCATGCCATTAATACCAATGGTTAAAAATTGCTTGTTAAAGGAAATAAACCCTGCGTCGTACACCGGTAGCATGCCCGCTTGCTGGTACTCTTCCATTAAGGTGCGATACGCGATTTGATAAGCATGTATTTTTCTTATTTCTGTTGCTAGGTCTCTGCCATCTTGCACCAATCGATTCATATTGAGTGTAATAACATTGATAGAGCCCGTCGAAACGCCCCCCGCGCCTAAACTATACGAAAAACTATGATCGCTAATTTCATTACGAAGTCGACAGCATGAGGCTAATGAATCAGCATCGGTTGATTGATAAACAAAAAATGAGCCGCCTTGACTTAAGTTTTCGGCACACATCAATGCAAATTCTTTATCTTTAGGTTCATTGTCTTCTACTAGCATGGCAGCGGTGACAACAGGGAATGTTAAAACAGCTTTGTTTCGCTCTTGGTTAAACCAATTTAAAAACATGCTTTGCAGTGCCTTTAAAGACGACCAATCGGGAGCCGTCATATCAGGAAACACAAAATGACCAAACATAGCCTCAAAGTATGCACTATCGTACAACGAGATATTCCAAAATACGCTTTGATAACCTCGTGCAGCAGCGGGTTGATTTAAAGCGTACACGACGTGCTGTAAGTGATTTTCTATCTGTTTATAGTGAGTAACTAAATAATCATCGCCGTAATCCTTACGCGCAAAGTAATCAAAATACATTAAAAATTCGACCGTCGCGACAGCCCCTGCAAACTGCGCGCTAATTGCAAAAACAAGATTCACAAAACTGCCGCAGAACGATTCTAAATGCTTAGGTGCCTTAGACTCTCCCCCTAATTTGGTTAGCCCATCCAATAAAAATGGATACATGGTGATAGAAGTACAGTAAGGCTTTAAGCTCGTTTCATCATGCACATAAATTTCATGGTTCTCAATTTGTCGAAGGTACTCTTTGCCCAATGACTCGCCGAAAAGCGCGGTTATTTTATTGCTCACCTGAGTGCGATTAACGTGAATGAAAAAGTCTTTCATTATTTCTGATTCTAGCGTCGCTATATTTTTTAATGTCACATTTGCATTCGCATCCACTTTAGAACCATCGGCCGCATTCTTGGCCTGTGTATAGTTTTCGATGAAACGCATTTTTTCTTTTAATTGTTCACAATTCAGCATAGACATTTTTATTATCCTTTTAAAAATAATGAGTTAAGTACCTTACCCGAAGCAATTTCAATAAATCGTTGATTAGTTAAATGGCTCGCCAGGCCACCTAATTCAGCGACATAACGGCCCGTTTTTACATAAGTCAGCTGTGCTTTTAATTGCTCCGACACATCCTCAAGCCCGGTATACAAACACGTTGCTAAGCCTTGCTGCGTTGCTAACTTTAAAAAATAAACTAAATCACCTTCCTGCCATTCTCCGCCAAAAAACACCACACAAGTTATCAAGTGCTTATAGCGCTCAAGTAACCCTAGAAAGCGTTGCGATGTTAACCGCTCACCATGCTTTGGATCCCATGTATCAACGCTATGACACCCAGGACAGCGCAAGGGGCACCCCGTGCACACAAAGCCTAACGCAATGTGTCCAGGGACTTCTTGAAAGCACACTTGGGGTTCTAATACATTAAACATAAACCACTACATATTGTGTTTTAAATTTCAATATGATCAATATATAGTATCAACACCGTTTTAAGCCAGTTTGAAACTTGATCTAGATCAAAGCAGCTTAGTTCTGCCAAAAGAACAAAATGGGTAGCCAATCAAAACCCCCTCCTGTCAAAAATAAAACGGAGCGCCACCCAGACACCTCTACCTACTTTGGAGGAGTTACCTTTACCCATCACTTTGCTAGAGTGCGAATAAATGAATTGTAAAGAGATGAAAATGACTGCGAAAATTGGAATTTTGACTGTTAGTGATCGCGCAAGCCGAGGCCAGTACGATGACTTATCGGGACCCGCTATCACCGATACATTAAATGACTATTTAAGTTCGCCATGGCAGGCATGCTATCGATTAGTCGAAGACGAGCAACATTTAATTGAAGCGGCATTATGCGAGCTTGCCGATCAAGAACAATGCGCTTTAATCATTACCACAGGTGGAACGGGTCCCGCCAAACGAGACATAACCCCCGAAGCCACAGAAGCGGTGTGTGACAAAATGATGCCAGGATTTGGTGAGTTAATGCGTACTGAAAGCTTAAAATACGTGCCAACGGCTATACTCTCTCGACAAACAGCGGGGATAAGAGACCGCTCATTAATAATTAACTTACCGGGCAAACCCAAAGCGATTCGTCAATGTCTTGATGCCGTATTTCCTGCGGTGCCTTATTGTATTGATTTACTTGAAGGGCCTTACTTAGAATGTGATGAATCTGTGGTTCAAGTATTTAGACCTAAGTCATAAATAGGTTTGTCATAACGTTAAAACATCCCCTTAGTTAATAACGAAAAAAGCCAGCTTAAGCTGGCTTTTCTATCGTATTAAGATTTATTTGTGTGATACATCAATCAGTTCAACAGTCCCGTCTTCGCGTACTTCAGCAATTTGACCTCGCGGTTCATCCATAAAGAACAAAGTAACAAAGCCAATCATTGCCGTACCGGCGATAACATAAAAGAAAGTTGCATAATCGACGAACGATAACACAGTTAAAAATGTAACAGCCCCAACGTTACCATATGCCCCTGTCATCCCTGCAATTTGCCCTGTTAAGCGACGTTTAATTAATGGCACGACGGCAAACACAGCACCTTCACCTGATTGAACAAAGAAAGAACACGCCATGGCTGTTGCAACTGCTAACCATAATGGCCACTGCGAATTAACCATGCCCATTAACAGATAACCTGCGGCTAAACCGGCGGTTAAAATAAGTAACGTTGTACGGCGACCAAACTTATCTGAAATAAACCCACCTGCTGGGCGTGACATTAAGTTCATAAATGCATACGCACCGGCCACCATCCCTGCCATAACAGGGTCAAGCGAGAAGGTCTCAGCAAAAAACAGCGGCAGCATTGACACCACAGCAAGCTCAGAACCAAAATTTGTAAAATACAAAATATCCAGCACAGCTACTTGCTTAAAGCTATAGCGATGTAACTCAGGTACTTCTTGCTCAAATACCGTTTTATTTACGTTCCACACTTTTTTAACTTCAAACAAGTACAGCAGCACTAACCCACCATAAATAAGATGTACGACATTTGCTTCAATCATCCCAACACCATTGGGTGAGAGTTTCCAAGCCAGTAATGCCATTGCTGCATACATAGGGATTTTCATGATTAGGAGTAAGAAAAAATCGCCTTTAGAAGTGACTTCCATCGCCCCTAAATTTTTAGGACGAAAGTACGTCGAGCCTTTAGGTGTATTGGTTACATTAAAATAATAAATAAAACCATAAACAAAGCTCATTACACCCGTAATACCAATTGCATAACGCCAACCATCATCGCCGCCAAAAATTAATGCCAACGTAGGCAGTGAAAAAGCCGCAGCAGCGGAACCAAAGTTACCCCAGCCACCATACACACCTTCTGCGGTGCCTAATTCGTGATGAGGGAACCACTCAGACACCATGCGGATACCAATAACAAAGCCTGCGCCGATAAACCCAAGTAAAAAACGAGCAATGGCAGCTTGCAAAAAACTATCAGCAAAAGCAAACATTAAACAAGGTACTGCGCTGACAATCAGCAAACATGAATAGACTAACCTTGGCCCATATTTATCGGTTAGCATGCCAATAATAACGCGGGCAGGAATGGTCAAAGCCACGTTCAAGATCAGTAGTGTTTTTACTTGCTCTGTACTTAATCCCAAGGTGGTTTTTACAGCCTGTAGTAACGGTGCAAAATTAAACCACACAAAAAAGGTGATAAAGAATGCAAGCCAACTAAGATGTAAGATTTTCATTTTTCCTTGAAAGGAAAAAAGGTTAAATTTTTCACTCGCCATTGTCGTCTCCAAACGGTTTTATTAATTTGATTCTGAGCCGACTTACTAAAAAAGAATTGATGTAAATCAAGGAATAAAGGTAACCGCCGTGCAGTCAAAAACACCTCTACCCCCTATGAATAGGCGCACTGTAAAGCAATGCCTTTATTAACTGCGCTTACTACCTACTAAGGTGTATTAACACTCCCTATCACTCTATGAGGGAGATAAAAGGAGATATTGGAGGAATAACAATGAGGTTTTGGGATATCACACAGAAAAAAGCCTCCGAAGAGGCTCATAATTGCAGGGAACTGAAACTAATCTAGCTGCTAAAAAGCATGCTAAGCGGTTAAAACTTATGAGTGAGCATCAACCATACCTTATCGGTATCCGTGGCATAATCATCAGCGTTGTACATGGCATATTTAAACAGCACATTACAGTTGCTTGAAAGTGCATATGCAGCCGTTAAATCAAGCTCTTGGCCATAATCGATGCTGTGTGCATCACTATCAAAAAAGTGATAAGTCGCGCTCAGCTTTATATCTGCCAACTGCCCATTAACGCCAAAGTATAAATCAGCAAGTCCATTACCTGGGGTCGCTAAAAACTTATCTGCAAAACCTTGGAACTTATGCCCTGTTGCCAGTGGTGTACTAAAACCTATGTTGTTATCTGAGCCTAACAGCTCATAGCCAACTTTCCAGCCAAGCTTACTCACTTTGCCCTTTAGCTCCGCTAATATATAGTCAGCATCAAACGAATTGGGGTTATCGGCATAATCTTGCTGAGTTGCATAACTAACCGTATAACTCAATGAATCGGATAATTGGCCTGTTGCGCGTACACCCATTGTTTGTGTTGAGCTGGCTAAAGCAGCATCAAAGTCATAAAGATAGGCAAACACACTGACATTAAATTGCTTATTAACTTGGTATGCAGCATTGGCAAAGTGTAATTTACCGTGCAAATCGCTTTTATTGCTGTCTTCACCAAAAATACGATTCACATTAAACACATAGCTGTAGTCGAACTTTAATGACTCTGATGGTTTATAAACGACTCTGTAACCATCAAAAGTTTGTTCATTCTGGCGCCATGCAACACCCCCGACAAATCGTTGGTCATCAAGGTTGATACGTTGTCTACCCGCAACAACGTGCAACTCTTTATTTTTGAATTGTAAGCTTGCTTGATTAAGCTCAGTACCTTTAGGGTCAGCAACAACGGGGTGATCCGTATGACCATTAACCGTACTGTTATAATTGTCATTACCAATCTCGGTAACATTATCAAACTCGAGAAGTGCTGAAACGCCTTTGAGTGTCGCCGTTGTATAATTAATACGCGTGAGTAATGTTGATGCATGTGCTTGTTCAGCGATCCCCGATTGATCGACATTTTCATATCGATAACGCAACATGCCATGCACTTCACCATTCGCCAACATGTTATGAATGCCATTATCTTCAGTTGCACTCACTTGCGTACTCAAAGCAAATGTAACTAACGCTGTTAGAACTGAGAGCTGTGTTTTCATATCACTACCTTGCTATGTTTTTAAGTTATGCACAGATTACGGCTATGCATAACTATGAAAATTGATTTAAATCAATTTTTTCATAGCGTTACCTAATATGACTCACTGCACCTCCAAAGAGGTATAACAACACTGCCCTATTTAATGTAGGCTTATAGACGCGTTCTAAAGAAGGAAAATTGCATGTTATTAGAGAGTGCCAACACCCTGCGTTATTGCCGTCATATTCTGCTTCCTCAGGTTCAAGAAGAAGGGCAAGAAGCCATTATGGCAAGCCACGTACTCGTTGTCGGAGCTGGAGGACTGGGTAGTGCAGTACTCCCTTACCTTGTTGCGGCAGGTGTCGGAAAAATTACTTTATTTGATCATGACACAGTGGATATAACTAACCTACAACGACAAATATTACACACCGAAAACAGTGTGGGTCAGTTAAAAGTTGAATCAGCTAAACAGCAATTAACAGCACTCAATAGCCAAGTAGAGATGACAACCTATGCTTCTGAGTTTACGACACACCATGAGCCAGAGTTAATCAGCGCTGATGTTGTCGTTGACTGCAGTGATAATCTCGCAACACGCTTACTGCTTAATCGCCTGTGTTGGACACATAAAACGCCCCTAATTTCAGGTTCTGCAATTCGTATGGAAGGGCAACTCATTCACTTTCCAATGCGTGACGGCGATCCCTGTTATGCCTGCGTTGCTCGGCTATTTAAAGAACCCTCATTAAGCTGTATGGAAGCTGGGGTCCTTGCCCCAGTAGTTGGCACTTTAGGTTCATTGCAAGCCACAGAGGCGCTTAAAAGCCTGCTATCTATGCCCCCTAAAACAGTGTCAATGCTGTTATATGATGCAGAGCACCTGACATTTAAAGAGTTTATTATTCCAAAACAACCCCACTGCGAGGTGTGTGCAGAGCGTTAAAGTTACATTGCTAACCTTAACGCTCTGCACACGGAAACATCGCGATCACTTTGCTTCCTGCGGCTTCCTTTTGATTCACTCTATGTTGCTTTGGTAGGACAGACGCGAGTTGATACTGCACCGTTTTTGTCACTTGCAAACAGGCCGCTAGCGAAGGTTTGCCCACGCCATTGTTTATTTTCTGAAGCTGCTTGGTCATATCAAAATGATAAAATGTATTAATAGATAACTTTTCGAGACTTAACTTCGCACAGTTAAGCCCACAGCCATCAAAAACAATAATAGCAGGAGAAGATGCTAACTTTTGCCAATGCATAGCAGAACCTGCTGATAATGCCGTAATGGAGACTTTTTCAACTTTCCCCTGCATAATTAAACTTTGTGATAAGTCTTCAGCCAGCTCTGCACCATAACTACAGCCAGAGCACGTTAACAATATTGGTAAAGATTGCTCCTTCATGCTTTCCACTCTTTTTACTGATACGTAAATATCAGCTTAGTAAGCGTACAAAAATTCAGCTTGATCTACATCAAGAGGAATGAAGTCCACACTAATTCAAAAGAGGTAGCTACTTTACCTAAACAACCATATTGACGTATAGAAACGTTAGCCTGCGCGGCCATCTGCTCTTGGTTGTGTTAACACCGGAAAATACACTAAGCAGAATAAACCATAAGCCATACACCATGTAATCACAGATAAAGAAATAAAATACAGGCTCAATTGTGAATTTATCAACACACCAAATACGCGTAATAAGGCCGCAATTAATACCGCACCAAATGCAAAAATAATGGCGTGCTTAACCACTAATTTTCTTCCAGTGTGGCCTAAGCTAACACGCGCCATCATGCTTAAAATCATATTGCCCATAGCCCCCACAGTCAGTGCATGGAAAGCGGTCGAAATTGACAATAAATCAGTGAAATAAGACATCCCCATTAATATAATTCCCACAGGAATAAACCAATAAGCCAAATGCAAACTCCACAGCAGTGGAACCGCTAAGGTTTTAAAGAACGGCCATCGCGCCGCACGAAGACAATGAAATACAGCACATATAATTAGCATGCCGCCAATGAGCTCATTGCTCAGGTAATAAACTGCACCAGTAAAAAACAACACAAAAATAAACCAGGTACTGCCAAGCGCTGCAATCTCTAACCAAGGTTTACCGTCGACCTTCTTTGTCGCAGTTGCATTTGCAGTGAAAAAGGGAATTACACGCCCGCCTAATACACTCATTAATAACGTAATTAGCCAAATAGCAGACATATAACCATGCTGATACAACTCAGGCATCCCCAGTGTCACGCCTAAGTGCATTAATAAATTGGCAGCACTGAGTAATAAAATAATCGGCACAAAAAAGAGGTTTCGCATTTGCCCTTTAACAATGATTGGTTTTGCTAACCAATAACCCGCTAAGGGCAAAAACACCATATCAATACCAAATACTAACCAGTGCGGCAAAGCGGGCACCACCATGGCAACTCGCGCGATTAACCATGCAAGAGTTAACAGCAGCAGCTTTCGACCATGAATAGAGCGTAAACCTGTCCAGTTTTGTACCGCGGTTAATAAAAAGCCGATAACAATAGCGCACACAAAACCAAACAGCATTTCATGGCTATGCCAAAACAAAGCCCCTCCATAAGGAGAAAAAGACCAGTGACCATTGAGTACTAATCCCCACACAACCAAAGCAATACAGCTAAATAGGCCCCCACACAAAAACAGCGGACGAAATGCGAGCTGAAATAAGGCAACGTCACTTTTGGTTTGTTGTTCATCGGATATTTGCATCATAAACTATCATCTTCTAAAAAATTATAACTCGCAGCTTCATTCAATCTTCGTTGATAGCGCTCAGCACGCACCGCGAAATACATCAGCATCATACAGACAGCTAACACCGCGTAAAGCAACATAAAAGAGGCACTGTAAAAGCCAAATAAATCAACCACCGCACCAAACATTATCGGCAATGTGAATCCTCCCAAGGCCCCAATGGCAGCAATAAAACCGCCTACCTTGCCCATTTCTAACGGGTAGTTTTCATGGATAACTTTAAACACACTGGCACGCCCAAAACCTTGCGCTAAGCCAATCACAAATAATAAGCCGGTAAACACCCACACATTCACCGACACAGATAAATTCACATCTTGCTTAATACCATGAATGGTCATTGTTGTGGGCGGGTAGCTTAAGAAAAACAAACACACTAAACACACCCAAAACACGCTCCAGTTAACACTACGACCGCCATACTTATCGGCAAACCACCCACCAAGAGCCCGTATCACCGACGACGTTGCAACAAAAAACAATGTAAAGGCCATCGCTTGTTTAATTGATAATTGGTAGGCCTGCATATAGTAATATGGCAGCCAAAGCAGTAAGGCCAAAAAAGAACCAAACACAAAATAATAATAGAGTCCTAATCGCCAAACTTGCGTATTTTTCAGTAACAGTGTCCAGGTTTGCGGTTTACTATTAATAACATGAGCGTTATCTGGCTGGCTGGGGGCAAACACACCATACAGCACCGCAACAAATAACAAACCAAACGCATACACAGGCCCAACCCACTGCCAACCATAGCGCTCCATTAACCAAGGCGCTAACACGAGTGTAATAGCGGCACCGGCATTACCCACGCCAAAAATCCCCATCGCGGTTCCTTGTTGACTGCGTTGATAAAAATCACACACATAACGGATACCGAGGGTAAATGAGCTACCACTGAGACCAATCCATAAACCGAGAAAAAGTAGTTGAGAATAGCTTGTCGTTATATACAAGCATGCAAGGGCGGGCACACACACTAACATTTGCACAACAAAGAGCACTTTTGCCGAATAGCGGTCAGCCAATTCGCCAGCGGGGATCCGAGACAATGCACCTGTGAACATCGGGGCTGCAAGTAAGCCACCTAACTCAGTGACCGTTAATTGCCATTGCGATGATAAAGGCAATACTATCGCCGCATACAATGTCCATACGGAAAAGTTAGCCGCAAAAGCTAAGGTAGCAAATAATAACGCACGTTTAGCGCGAGACTCTGACATGCGATGCTCCAATTAAAAACGGTCGATGAACACGTCATCTATAAATCATTAACCCATTCTACCTAAAGCACGCGCTTTTTATGAGGCTCTACCCACAATGCCACAACTTAAAAATATCAACAGACAAAAACGACGAATAAAATAAAAAGCACATAAAAATCAAAACATTAAAAACAACAACAATTACCCCAAAAGAGGTAGTTAAGCTTATTTGATAATAAACAGACCCGAAAAACTGACCGTTTATTGATCTGTACAGGTTGAATACTCCCCCCGTTTTCTTGCACTATTTTGATATTATTTCAAAGCTAACTACACATTATGCAAAGCACTCAGGTTGATGCAGGATTTCATACCTCACGCGGAATAAAAGAAATCAACGAAGATTGCGCAGGTCTTTTTATTCCAAAAGATGAGTACCTCAGCAATATTAAAGGTGCCGCATTTTGTGTTGCCGACGGTGTCAGCTCAGCAGAAGCAGGTAAAGAAGCGAGCGAAACAGCCGTTGAACGCTTTCTTAGTGAATACTTTAAAACCCCCGATACATGGTCTGTTAGTCGCAGTGGCGAACAAGTATTATCGGCAATCAATTTACGTCTTTTTCGCAAAAGCCATGCATTTTCACAAGAAAATAAAGGCTACTTATCAACCTTAAGCTGCCTGATTTTAAAAGGAAATCATGGTCATATTTTTCATGTGGGTGATAGTCGAATTTATCGCTTTAGAAATGGAAACTTAAAGCAACTCACAGCCGATCACACCACCAATTTAGGGCAAGGAAAATCGTTTTTATCGCGTGCCATTGGCATGGATAACAACTTACACATTGATTACAGCAGCAATGAATTACAACAAGGTGACATTTACTTATTAAGCTCTGACGGGGTGCATGATTTTCTCCCGACCGATATCTTAATAGATAACTTATTGAGTTATCAGCCAGCCTCTAAAATAGCAGAGCAACTGTGTATAGAAGCCAAAAAGCATGGCAGTGATGACAACATCAGTTGTGTCGTTTTAAAAATAAAAGAACTGGCATATCAAAATGAAGCTGAATATAGCGCTGAGCTCACAAAATTGCCTTTTCCACCGCCGCTTAAAGCAGGTATGAAATTAGATGGTTATCTTGTCATTGAAGAGCTGTTTGCCTCATCACGTAGTCAACTTTATTTAGTGGAAGATGAGCTTACAAAAAAGCGTTACGCAATGAAAACGCCTTCAGCCAACTTTGACGACGACACACATTACATCGACCGCTTTATTAAAGAGCAATGGATTGGCAGCCGAATTGACTCCCCTTATGTCGTAAAAATTTATCAACATTCACGGCCAAGAAGTGCCCTGTATTATTTAATGGAATGGCTCGATGGCACCAGCCTCGACAACTGGTTAGCTGAGCATCAGCCCCTAAAACCTAAACGAGCAATCGCCATCGTTAAACACATTGCAGCGGCCTTAAATGCTTTTCATAGTAATGATGCGATTCACCAAGATCTCAAACCTGGCAATGTGATGGTATTAGAAAATGATGAAATCAAACTGGTTGATTTTGGTTCCGTGTTTGTTGCTGGAGTTGCGGAGCTTTATCAGCCAATAGAACATCAAGGGGCCCTTGGCACGGCCAGCTATTCAGACCCTAATTATTTGCTGGGCAAAAATGCTGCCGTGCAAGGTGATGTGTATAGCCTCGCGACTATTTGCTATGAATTATTTACTCACCATTTACCCTATGGCGAAAAAGTTGAGCAATGCACAAGCATGGCAGACTACGACAAACTGCGTTATCACAGTGCCATTAAACATAACCCCGTTATTCCAATTTGGTTTGATAAAGCACTGCAAAAAGGGGTTAGTTTTGATTTAACAGAGCGCTATCAAACCGTGGATGCACTCATGCATGACTTAACCGTCCCTAATCCTGAATTTTTAAAACCGGATCCTGAACCGAAGGAAGCCAGCAGTTTATTATTTTGGAAAATGGTAAGTGGTTTTTGGTTTATCACACTGGCTCTCATATTGTATTTATTTAGCCAGCACTAAGACTGGCAATGCATACCCGCAATGTGATGCCAAAAGCCATTAATATGTTCATCCGGTCGCTTAGAGTCGGTGCCCAAAGCAAACGACTCAATCCATTGTAAGTCGTCCATATCGTGCATACTTAGCCGCGCGATATCCGCACTGCTATTAAGTGCATGGCGGTCTTCACACAAGTTATACACTTGCCCAGACATTGTTTGAATGCCATTTAAGGTAAACACCTTTTTACCGTCTTGGCTGTGGGTCATTAATCCCGAAGGGTGCTTTTGACAAATGAGCTCACATTGATCTTTAGCTAAGTCATAATGGCGAGCCGTGAAGCATCGCGCACTGTAAGCCAAAGGCAACAAGCCATAACTAAACACTTCAAATTGCATCGGTAAATCTGTCAAACCCGCGTATTCGTGTTTTAAAGCCACCAGCCAATCTCTCGACAATTCAACAGGCATAACCCAGCGCACAGCTCCCATTTGAGCAAACTTTGCTAGCGTATAACCGTTATAAACATTAATTGCGGGGCCAATCACAAATGGTAATCCCAAGCTATGTAATTGCTGCACGGCGGCAAGATCATTCGCCTCTATTAAATACGCGCTTTGACGACACACACGTTTTAACTCTTGAAGTTGAGCCCCCGACTCCAACAAGGCTAAGCTAGACAGCACCACTTCTTTTCCTGCTTGCTCTAGCATTTTAGCCCACTCAAGGTAATCATTTAGGCGACTTAAACGCCGCTTTCCACAGACGGTTTCGCCTAAATAAACAATATCGGCTGTCGACTGCGCTACCCGCTCATAAAATTGTTCGAGCAACTCCTTTTGCCACAAAAACAACATGGGCCCTACCGCAACTTTTAACTGTGTCATTGTTACTCCTATTTCCACTTGCGATGATACGCACCTAAGGTGGTTTGCTGCCCCTCAGATAAACTGTCCAGCGTCGTTTGCCAATGCGTTTCAACACTGAAGTCAGTCACATTTTGCTTTGCATGGTCAATAGCCTGTCGCCAAACGCGTGTAACTTGCTCAACATAGGCAGGGCTGCGCTGTCGGCCTTCAATTTTAACGGCCGCAATATTCATGGCTAATAACTCAGGTAACAGAGAAAGTGTATTTAAGCTCGTTGGCTCTTCTAAGGCATGGTAGGTTTCGTTATTAACAACAAAACGCCCTTTACATAACGTTGGATAACCGGCTTGCTCATCGTCAGTGAACTGATCAATCAATACATCATTCAAGCGTGATTGCATTAGAGCGCCCTGTTGTTGCCAACGAACAAACTTGGCCGGCGAACAGGCACCTGTTGTATTAGGTGATTCGCCTGTTAAATATGAAGATAAATAACAACGCCCTTCGGCCATAATACATAAACTACCAAAGGCAAAAAGCTCAAGTTCGATGTCGGTGGTGGTTGCCAATTGCCTGACCTGTTGCAAACTTAATACCCTAGGCAATACCACTCGCTTCACACCAAACTGCTTATAAAAATCAATTGCGAGTGCATTTGTCACCGATGCCTGCACACTGACATGCATTTCTTGGTGCGGATAATTATTCGCAATAAAATCAAGCGCAGCAATATCAGCAACAATCAGGGCATCTACCCCCACTGCAATCGCTTCATCAATGGCATGCTTCCATCTTGTAAAATGATTGGGGTGAGCAAAGGTGTTAATAGCAACATGCAATTTTCTTTTATGCTGCTGACAATAGTCTGCCGCTTCAACGAGTTGCCGCTCATTCAAGTTAAGGCCCGCAAAGTGACGCGCATTGGTATCATTGTTTAAGCCAACGTAAACCGCATCAGCGCCTTGCGCAATTGCCCTTTTTAACGAGGGTAAGTTTCCTGCTGGGCAAAGTAACTCCATACCCACTCCTGATTATTTAAACTAAGAAATAAATTATCAATAATGGTAAGCCAGCAAACCTAATAAGGTAATCTACTAATATGATTAGTCTCACTGATATTATGAAGCATAAAACTCCGCCATTTTTTACCCCGAAATGGCTAACTGCTATTACTCATCTCACGCCAACCGCAGGCATAAGTTGGCTGATAGAACAGCGAATAAACCTCATTTTTAAAACACAGATCAACGACGGTGAGCTCGACTTTTTAATTGATAAACAGTTATGCATTGACGTCGATAACCTGCCACTCAGCTTGCTTATTTCGCTCAATGCGACCTCTAAACGGTTAACTATTTTCTCTATAAAACCGTGGTTACTCCCTAAAGAACACCTCAAATACGACGGAAAGTTAACAGGGAGTAGTGATACATTTTTAAGTTTGATGAGTGGAAAATACGACCCTGATACACTTTTTTTCTCACGTAAATTAGCAATCCAAGGCGACACAGAACTGTGCCTAACTGTTAAAAACTGGCTCGATACGCAAGACCCACAAGCAAGCTTGCCAGACTGGTTATTTAATCAGTTAACAGAGTACGTAGAGTCATTACAATAAAAAGAAGGCAGCGAGTAGCTGCCTTCTTTTTACATTTAGGAGAGTTGTGCACAGAGCACACTAACGGCCATTAATCAGTTTAATATCGACCACTTACTTTGTGCCATTATTGCCGTGCAATTTTTTATACTGACTTAACTACCGACCATTTCTACAAGGTTATCTTCTCTGTCGAGGACAACATACAACGCCGTGTTTTTACCACTTTGTACGTCTTTAATCATCGCCTTCATGCTACTTTCAATCAGGCTGACCTCTGTATTAGCACCAATACTGGTGACAAATAATAAATCCCATGCTTGGTTTATGTTATCTGCTTCGTGACAAAGCGCCGTATAGTCAGTTAACTCACTGGGCAGTTTATCAACACACATAACAGGCTCAATCACGCCTTTATTGACATCGTTAACTGAACTCTCAACATTTGCTTTTGTAAATAACAACAATAGCTTAACGGGTTCAGCTTGATGGCGAGCCATGGATAATAATTCTTGAAACTTACTCATATTCTTTTCCTGCAACAATAGAAAAAGAGCCAAAAACCGAAGTTGATGGCTCTGGACAAGTGGAGATCGTTATGGATTATAAAATTCGCCGTCTTTTCTTAAGTAGAACCACCAATTAATAATCAAACATAGCGCATAAAATACCGCAAAACCAATCAGTGCTACCTCAGGTGTTGTCGCTTTAATTTGCTGACCAAATACCATTGGAATATAAAATGCACCGTATGCAGCCACTGCCGAAGTCCAACCTAATACAGGGCCTGCTTGTTCTTTAGGAAACACCATCGCAATCGTTCTAAAGGTTGAGCCATTACCAATCCCTGTTGCTCCAAATAGCACTAAGAATAAGATGAAAAATGGCATAAAGAACTCTTCAGGTGTAGGCGACTGATAAGCCTCTTTCATGTAATAGGCCGCACCTAATGACGAGCCAATCATTACCACAGAACACACTTGTGTTACTAACGCACCACCCCATTTATCAGCAATCCACCCACCTAGTGGACGAATTAATGCCCCAATAAATGGTGCCATCCACGCATACATGAGCGCACTTGGGCCATTTGGGTTTAAGGTACTATGGGTCATCACACCATCAACCATAATGTGTTGAAAACCAAAAATAACTTTGATTGCTAACGGAAATGCTGCCGCAAAACCAATAAATGAACCAAACGTCATGGTGTAAATCGTGCTCATTACCCAGGTATGTTTATTATTAAAGATTTGATATTGCTTAGTGAGGCTTTTACCAATCGCCCCCGGTATCATCTTCAGTAAAAATACGGTAATAGCAACAACCAGCACCAGTACCAACTCTTTCGGTACCCCAAAGCCAGAACCATTTGCTGATTCAGGAAGCATCAGCCACAGACCAGCCGCCGCAGTGGCAAGACCAATCGTTAGCATCACAGAAATCATTGCAAATGCACTCAGAGGGCTGCCTAAGTTTGGTGACACTTCTGGCGTGCGAATGTTATTCATACCAAACCATGTTGCAAAGAACAGCGGTATTAAGAACAGTAGCCATAAAAAACCACCGTTTTGCAGCCAAGTTTCAGAACCGGCTGGAATTTTACCAATCAAACTTCCCGACGTGCTCACCAACGTAATTGGATCGCCGCCCAATGCACCAAACACCCCATATGTCATAAACAATGGAATCAAAATCTGCATCGTTGTCACACCAAAGTTACCTAACCCTGCATTGAGACCCAGCGCTAAACCTTGTTGTTTTTTTGGAAAGAAAAAGCTGATATTTGACATTGAAGAAGCAAAGTTACCCCCACCAATACCCGACAACAAAGCAAGTAACTGATATTGCCACAATGGTGTCGTTGGGTCTTGTAATGCCAAGCCGGTAAATAGAGCCGGAATTATGAGTAGCGATGTAGTGAAGAACAGCGTGTTTCTGCCACCACAAAAGCGAATGAAGAAACTACTGGGAATACGTAATGTAGCACCAGAAAGTCCAGCTATCGCCGTCAGCGTAAATAGCTCATCTGCGCTAAAACTAAACCCTGCATTCATCATCTGAACGGTCAAGATTCCCCAGTAAAGCCAAACAGCGAAGCCACAAAGTAAACTTGGGATCGAAATCCATAAATTCCTTTGCGCAATTTTTTTACCTTGGGAATTCCAGAAAGCTTCATTTTCCGGTTCCCACTTGTCTAGTTCAGCCATATGCTGCTCCATTTCGTTCTAATTGAACTTACTATGCGCACATAAAATCAACTCAACAATTCACATTGATGGGTAAGCCACACACAGCATAAACAGCAAACAACTACCACTTAGTGGGTATATTTAAGCGTAAGCAATTGTTTATCATTAAATAATATAAGAAAGCTTAAGGTTATTAGGAGTAATAGGGAGGCTTTTTGGTGAATACTTTATTGATCCACGTTAAGATATTTTTAAACCGCCAGTCTTTCAGGCTAAAGCCAACAAAGAGTTAAAGTATGAATGCACTAACCAGCTCAATTTTATTAGTTGATGATCACCCATTGCTACGCAAAGGCCTACAACAGTTAATCGATTTAGAAGACGAACTCGTCGTCATCGGTGAGGCAGCAACAGGCAAAGAAGGGCTACAGTTAGCTATAGAGCACGATCCCGATCTCATTATTCTTGACCTTAATATGCAAGGAATGGATGGCTTAGAAACCCTTAAAGCCATGCGTGCCAGTGATGTTACATCGCGTATTATTATGCTAACGGTTTCTGATAACGATGAAGACGTGCTCACTGCAATCAGCTATGGCGCAGATGGTTACTTACTAAAAGACATGGATCCTGAAGAAATTCTCGAAAAAATAAAACAAGCGGCACTGGGTAAAATGGTGCTGAGTGAAAAGCTCACAGGGGTACTCGCCCAAGCTATCCGCAAACCTGATGTATCGCAAAAAGCGAACATCCTCAATTCACTCACTAGCCGTGAATTTGAAATCCTCAAGTTAATTGCGAAAGGGTTATCAAACAAGTTAATCGCACGAGAATTAGATATTTCTGATGGCACCGTTAAAGTGCACGTAAAACACCTGCTGAAAAAGCTAAACCTGCGCTCACGTGTTGAAGCTGCCGTGTGGATAATCAATCAGCAAAAAGGGGCTTAATAATGAATCAGTTTTCGAGTGAGCAGCCCCTGCTCTCTTTTCAACACGCTAGCGAAGCACTTTTATCAGACACGCCGTTATTAGTTAAAACAGAGACACTGCCTTTATCGGCTGCTCATCGTCGTATTCTTGCTGCACCGATTATCGCCGACATTAATGTGCCTAACGCAGATAACTCAGGAATGGATGGTTTTGCATTTCGTTTTAGTGACTTAAATGAACACACACATTTAAATATTATTGGCACTGCTTATGCCGGGCATCCATTCAACGGCGAATGGCAATCAGGTTGCTGCATACGCATCATGACAGGCGCACATATTCCGGCTGGTTTTGATACGGTGATTATGCAAGAACATGTCACGGTCTCCACTGAACAAACAATCACTTTAAACACTAAGCCTTGCTTTGCACAAAATGTACGTAAACAAGGTGAAGATATCAGTATCGGCAGCCAATTATTTGCATCAGGGCAACGCTTAACAGCCACAGATATCGGTATGCTTGCCTCGCTTGGTATTGCCTCTGTGAGCGTTTATAAGCCACTTAAAGTGGGGGTTATTTCTACGGGCGATGAACTTTTTGAACCCGGCACGCCACTTTCACAAGGTGGAATTTACGATACTAACCGTTACACGATTCAGGCTATTTTAACTAATTTAGGCTTTGCGGTGCAGGATTTTGGCATCATTGCTGACGACCCTGACGCGCTAAAGTTGGCTTTTGAAGAAGCACTTTCAAATACCGATGTCATTATTACCTCGGGTGGTGTGTCGGTTGGTGATGCTGATCACACAAAAACAGTGCTCACAGAGCTTGGCCAAATGCAGTTTTGGAAAGTAGCAATAAAGCCAGGTAAACCATTCGCATACGGTCATTTTAAGCATTTAACACAAGACGGCCACAACAAGCGATTTATGGGATTACCGGGCAACCCGGTTTCAAGTGTTGTGACATTGCATCAACTCGCGATACCTGCGCTTCGTAAAATGGCTGGTGAAACAGTGCGTACACAGCCTCCCCTTAAGTTACCTTTAGCGTGTGATATTAGTAAAAAACAAGGTCGCGCTGAATTTATTCGTGCATCATTAGTTGTCGATAACACAGGAACCTATGTTGAGCCTTTAAAAGGACAAGGTTCTGGCATGCTCAGTACTTTTGCAAAAAGCCAAGGTTATTTATTGCTTGATGCTGAAAAAACTCAGTGGCAAAGTGGCGACTTAGTGCCCTTTATTCCTTTTGATTGTGCATTAAATTAGAAGCAAAGCAGTCAAATGCAAACACGTAAACCTGACCGCGTCACCGCCATGCAGCAATTAATCGAGCAGGTAAAAGTAGAACTTCCCTTATACGAACCTGATACCTTTTTTTGTGGCACCGATAACTCGTGTATCGGCTGCCCTAAAAAGCTAATGGAGTTGGTTGATACCGAACTATGCTACTGGGAACACCAGCTGCAAATAGGCACAATCCCTAATTTTGACGATATTTCTCGATTCGCGAAGCTCTGCAAAAATGTAAAACGCGGTTTAGTAAGAAATAACTTAGTCGATAGTTAACCGTGTAATGCGTCCGCTTTACCTATTAAAAACCACGTTTCATCTAATTTAGGCTGTAATTGATTAAATGATAAGCGCGTGATCCACACATGCAATGATGCGGGTTTATGCACACCGTCTTGTTCGCTGTTAGCGAGCTTTACTTTCACCAACATACCTTGCTCTTTTCCCATATTAACGGGGTAAAACGCCGTGATACGCACTTTTAATTGGTTCACAAAACTACTCTCTGGTAGTGCTATTTTTGATAAACCCAGACGATTTGCTTTCAGTATTAATGGCTGCAAACGCCCTATTTGATGCTCTGAATTATACGCAGCAAAGCAGCGCTGCCCGCCAACGTGATACTCCGTTAAGCCCAGCGCAGGAAAGTGAGCATGAACCTGTCCGTAAAACATAGAGGTAAATTGACTTCCCTGTATGTTCTCACTCGATTGGCTCTCTAGTAACTGCTGCTGATAACGCTCAACACCTTCATCCACAGGGAACATTTGCCACTGTGTACTATTGTTTATCGTATGCTGCAATAAGCAGCTATCAGCTAAAGCTAATACATCATCCAGTTGGTGGCATGCTAACAAAGCAGCACCTTGCACTTTACAAAGATAGTCTTTTATAACCCCTATACAGGCTTGCTTATTAAGTTGATCGAGACCGGTAAGCACTTCATCTAATAATAATAAAGGCGCTCCTTTTATCATCGCAAGCAAAAGCGCAACGCGCTGGCGCTGTCCACCACTTAATTGGTGAGCCCGATACACTAGTTTGTCGGTCAGCCCTAAGGGGTCTATTGCCCAACTTATATCAAATGGCTGCGCTTGTTGCTTAGCAACCAACTTTAATAAAGCGGCAATGCTTAGGTGGTCAAATAACAAAGGAGACTGTGTTACGTAAGCGATGCGGCGCTTATGTGCTGGCATACCTAACTGCTGCTGCCCTGTTACTTTTAACCCGCCAGAAGCAGGAGCAACACCCGCAATTGCATTAAACAAACTGCTTTTACCTGTACCACTTGGGGCTAATAACACCGTTATTTGCAAGGTCTTAAGCTGACAATCAAGTTGCTGAGTAACAGGCTCTGAACAATTAAGTTCAATATGCGCAACCACAGGCTTAGACGTACACTGTGGGTCTGAAATACCCATGCTGCTGTCGCTATTTAATGCCATCATCTGTTTAAACCTATTCAAAGCAAGCTGGTTGGTGTACTTACACGCTGCGTTTGTCTTTGCCACCATTGACATGCAAACACAACGGCAAATGAGAACACGAGCATCAGCCCTGCAAGCATATTTGCAGCCTGAAGATTAAAACTCTCAACATGATCAAATAACGCCAGTGACACAACTTGAGTTTCTCCTGGAATATTACCGCCAATCATTAAAATAACACCAAACTCACCCACCGTATGGGCAAAGCTTAAAGTCGCAGCGGTATAAATAGCCGGTTTAATCATGGGGAGTACTAACCATAAAAACTGCTTCCATGGCTTAAAGCCCAATAAGGCAGCACTGCTGTATAAGTTATCAGGCAATTGTTCAAATGCACTTTGTAAGGGCCGAAAAGTAAAAGGTAAGCTGTAGATCATCGACGCCACTAAAATCCCCGAGAAGCTAAAGACTAACTGTATACCCAAGGTATTTTGCAGCCATAAACCGATACCTTGTTGCGGCGAAAATAACACTAAAAAGTAATACCCTAATACCGTAGGAGGCAAAACTAAAGGCAAGGTAATTAAGGTTTCGAGGAAGGGTTTTATGGCCCGTTTACTTCGCGCAAGCCAATATGCGCAGGGAATCGTTATTACTAACAACGCCAGCGTACTTAACGCAGCAAGTTTTAACGTAATAAAGATGGCTTGCAAGTCTCCCTCGCTCATAGTATTACCTATAGCCCATTGATTTTATTAACTGTTGTGCCTGTTCAGTTTGAACAAAATGATAAAACTGACGCGCAAACACTGAGTCTTTTACTAATAAAACATGCTGCTCAATTGGCTGATACCACTCACTGGGAATGGCGATAGCCGTGCCATTATGTGGTTGTTGCAGTAGGCTTTTTGCAATTAAGCCTAACTCTGCATTTTGGCTTTCAACATATTGAAAAGCATGCAAAATAGATCCTCCCGTTACTGTTTTTTTCGGCTTGGTTTGTAAATGGGCCAATACCTCAACCGCAGCCTGTCCATAAGGTGCATAACGTGGATTCGCAATAGCTAAAGTAATATGGGGCAAACGTGTCATAACGCCTTCCAAACTGTCATAGCCCTCAGACGAATAAAACACCAATTCGCCAAGCGCATACACTGTGCTTTCAATGCCAAAACCATCGGTTTTTAGTTGTGTAGGCAATATTGCATCGGCTGAAAAAAATACGTCATAAGGGGCTCCATAACGAAGCTGTGTTGCGAGTGTGCCTGATGAGCCAGTCACCACTTTAACCTGTATATCGGTTTTAACCTGTGCTTTGAATACTGGCAGCAACTGATCCATTACAGCGACAAAGTTAGCCGAGCAAGCAATCGTTAGCGAAGAGGATGTGTCTTTATCATTAGCGCTTGCAGGCGAAACACAGCACAATAAAACCAGCACAGTCGCTATCGTGTATGTGGTTAGTTTATTTGTTAGCCACTGCATTGTTTCAACCCTACAGCCACTGGGCAGCCGCTATTTGATCTTTATGATTGGCACTCACCCAACGAGTCTGCTCTCCTTCAACGTGCTCTTTTTTCCAAAATGGCGCACGCGCTTTAAGTAAATCAATTAAATACTGTGCCGCTTCAAATGCAGCTTCGCGGTGGACACTCGACACTGCCACCAGCACAATTTGATCTGTTAAGCTTAATTTACCAACGCGGTGAATTAAGGTTACCTTTTCCAAAGGCCATAATGACAACGCTTGCTGCTCTAACTGGGTAAGGTATTTCTCTGTCATCGCCGGATAATGCTCTAGATATAAACTATCAACTTGGTGGCCTTGATTAATGTCGCGAACACGGCCTACAAACATAACCACGGCGCCCGACACCGAGTCGTCAGCTAACATGGATTGATACTCTTCGTTCATATCGAAATCATGTTCTTGTACACGGATCATCACTAACCTCCAGTGACAGGTGGAAACATAGCAACCTCATCGCCAGTGCCGACCGCAGCATTATCATCAACCAAAATTTGGTTTACGGCCACTAACACATCTTTATCGAGTAACCAGGTGTGCCAACGCTCATCTCGTTCAGCCAATGTTTGGCGTAACTGCCTAACCGACATACCTTGTGCATCTAGTTGCACCGAGTCACAGCCTAAACGTTCACGTAACTGTGCAAAAAAAAGTACCTTATTCATTCATACTCCCCTTAATTAGCCAATATAGGTGCCGCGTCTGCCACCACTTTTATAGGTAACTCGCATGTTCTGTACTGTCATACCTTGGTCAACCGCTTTACACATATCGATAATAGTGAGTGCTGCAATCGATACCGCAGCTAACGCTTCCATTTCAACCCCGGTTTGCCCAACTAACTTGCAATAACTGTGAATATCAACCGCACTGCCTTGGTTGTTAATAGAAAACTCAACCGCCACCTTACTTAACGCCAACGGATGGCAAAGGGGGATCAAATCAGCTGTTTTTTTTGCTGCTTGAATTCCTGCAATACGTGCGACAGCTAATACATCGCCTTTGTCTAACTGATTTTGCTCAATAAGAGCGAGCGTTTCTGGCTGCATCACGACCGTTGCGCATGCACGCGCTTCTCGCACTGTTGCTGATTTATCTGCAACATCAACCATGCTTGCTTGACCACTTTTATCTATGTGGGTTAACTGCATTAATTCATCTCCCGAGAGTGGCATTGTTCAACACGATGTGATTTAAGCTCTGCTACAAAATTACATGGCCCACACCGCGAATCGAGTTGCTGACATAAAATCTCATCCCAGGCGGTAGCACACGCATTTGGGCTACCCGGCATAGCAACAACAAGGGTTCTATTCGAAAGCCCTGCTAACGCTCTGGATTGCAGTGATGAGGTGCCAATTTGCGAACAAGACAAATGCCTGAATAACTCACCAAAACCGCTCACAGACACATCAAATAACACATCGATTGCCGAAGGCGTAATATCATCTGGTGTCAGTCCAGTGCCACCAGAAATCAGTACCACGTCAATATCGTCACTGGCTATCCATGTAGCGACTTCCGCGCGTACTT
Organism: Pseudoalteromonas sp. bablab_jr011; assembly: GCF_016464045.1. NCBI lineage: Bacteria > Pseudomonadati > Pseudomonadota > Gammaproteobacteria > Alteromonadales > Pseudoalteromonadaceae > Pseudoalteromonas > Pseudoalteromonas sp. bablab_jr011. The sequence goes on from NZ_JACDWU010000097.1 coordinate 39,115, forward strand.
TATAAATATTGGCTTTATGTAATTGTCGATTAAGCACATGATGCCCACTGTCTATGACTTTTTGCTGCAACAAATCACCCGCAGTATCTTGCTCAGGGCCTCGACTATTACTCACTGTTAAAATCGCTATGTTTAATGGTACAAAGCGGTTGCTTTTTACTCGCGCCATGCGTAATCCTTTTGATCAACCAAACAACGAGCCTGTGCCCATTGTTGTGGTGTATTAACGTTATATAGTTCACGACCCTCGCCATTTGACTCAAACAATTCAATGACGGCCGCTCCAAGCTCTTCAAGTAAACCACTGACAGAGCGCTGCCCATGCTCTAAACGTTGCTGAGCAATTAAACTCACGCGTTCAAGCCGATTGAGGTAACAAGGCAATACACTGTGTGCAAAGTAACAGGCACAATCTCGTCTGCGCCCTTGGTTGATAAGGGTGCGTAAACTTGTTTTAGATAGCAGCGGCATATCAATAGGAATAACAAGCGCATCATCATACTCAGCGTGATTCAAACAGGCATGAATACCTGCAACAGGTCCTTGCTGTACAAATTTATCAACGATAAAACCGCTGCTATTTCGACTCACAATGACCTCATCGCAGCCCGCGTCTTTAAGGCAAGCAATCGCGCGTGTTAATTGCGTTTGACCATTAATTTCAAGTAAAGCCTTATCTTGCCCCATGCGGCGAGAAAGCCCTCCAGCCAGAACAATACCCACTAACATACTAACCCCCTAACATAGCCAGTTGTTTGGTCAGCCCTGTTCGTCCCATTTGTAATTGATGGCCTTGCCATTTATGTTGAACACTGCTTAAAAGGTGAGTGGCTAAGCCTCTAACATCTTGATTATCTAACCAAGGCGTTAAGTCATCATTTGCTTCACCAAATAAACACAAATGCAATTTGCCTTCAGCAGAGACGCGTAAGCGGTTGCAGCTTGCACAAAATGCCTTGCTGTAAGGCATGATCAAGCCAATTTGACCCGCATAGTGAGGGTGAAAAAACTCTTCGGCTGGGCCCGCATCCACCGCTTTGGGAGCTGCTCGCCAACCCGACTGTAAAAGCTGCTGTTTAAGTTGCTGACCTTGTACATGTTGGGCATTGAAATAAGCCCGGTTATCACCGGTTTGCATCAGTTCAATGAAACGAAATGTGACAGGCTTATCTTTAATATAATCAAGAAATTGCTGTAATTGGTTGGCATTGTATTGCTTGAGTAAGACCGCGTTTAATTTAACTTTTTTAACACCCAGCTCTAAGGCTTTATCAACACAGCTAAGTACTTCATGTAATGAGTCACTGCCGGTGATTTGCGAAAATGTATAAGGATTCAAGCTATCGGCGCTCAGGTTTAGGTTTGTTAAACCACTGGCCACTAAACGAGGAAGTTTTTCAAGTAAGCGATAGCCATTGGTTGTCATTGCAACGGTATCAATACCTTGGGTTTCACTGCATGCTGCGACGATATCGGCAAGATCTTTGCGCAAAGTGGGTTCGCCGCCGGTTAAGCGTATTTTTTTAGTTCCCGCCATCGCAAAGGCGTTTACCAAGGTGCTAATTTTATCAACACTGAGGGTTTTCGGACGAGCATCACACACGTAGCCATCCGGTAAGCAGTAATTACATTTAAAATTACAGACTTCCGTTACTGACAAGCGTAAGTAATTATATTTTCTATCAAAATTATCTTGCAACATCACAGCCTTTCCAAGTCGGGAGGCAAACAAATTTCTTTATTTACCCGGTGGTCACCCACGGTACATTAACCATGCTAAAAACTAGTTTAGGTCGATGTACTTCAGCATCTTGGATACAGCTTAGAGAGTTTGCATTTGCATCACCATACAAAAGAATGGGCAGACAAACTACCCACAAATAAGTAATTTACAGCAACAAGCCCATTATCAATCATGCGCTTATACATTATAAAATCTTTAAATCACTGATACAGATCTTTACCGCCGACAGGCAAAAACGTTAGTTTTACTTGTGTCCCCTGCTCTTCTCGAGGTAATACCACTAACTCACCATTAAGGTGTTTGGCTCGCTCTTGCATAATAGCCATGCCGTAATGGTTTAATTTCTCCGCATTGTGGCTAATCCCTACACCATCATCACTAATAGCAAGCTCTAATTGACCATCATCAAGTTGCTTTAAGGTGATCCACGCATTGTTCGCCTGTGAATGGTGCACGGTGTTTTGGCTTGCCTCTCGTGCAATTTGTAAGATATGAATTTCTTCCATTGGTGATAAAGGCACTTGCTTAACGGCAAACTCTAAATGAAACGAAATGCTGCTTTGCGAGGCTAACTGATCAATGGTTTTATTCAGCGATGCCTCTAACCCCTCTTCCACCATTTTTAAACGAAAAGTGGTTAATAGTTCACGTAATTGCCGATATGCAGAATCTAACCCCATTTTAAGCTCATCAATAATCGGCTGCTGCATATCATATTGCTGCTTATTCTGCGTTTTCGACAAGCGCGTCACTTGAATCTTCAAATACGATAATGCTTGTGCTAAAGAGTCATGTAACTCACGCGCAATCACCGTACGCTCATGGAGTAACGCAATACGACGGTCTTGATTATGCTGCTCGTCAAGGTTAAGCGACAAGGCAACCTGGTCGGTCACCGACTGAACAAGCTGTAACTGCCAAGAATCTTCGGCAAAGCATTTGCCCCCACGTACAACAATCACACCGTAATGGTTATCCCCATACACTAATGGAAAGCGTGTTACGGTGCTGTCATCAATTGATACAAATGCAGCGCTCCCAATACAGTTATCACAACTTTGAGCGCGGCATGCTCCCTTGTCATCGTGTGTCGGTTTTATTTGTACATACGGCTGGTCGCCACCCGATGTCATTAAGCATAACTCAATGTCATTAACGCCAATGAGTTGCGACAACTCATCAAACGTTTGCTGTAAGTCATGCTTTTTTTCTCTGGTTTCCAGTAGCAAACGGGCTGTTTTAAACAAAAACGCAAGGGTCTGATTATTTAACTCAAGCTTTTCAGTTTGCTGCTTTACGCGTAATTCAAGTTGGCCATACATTGATGCTATCGCCTCGCAGGTATGATTCAATGTGGCTCCCATTAACGCCAGTTCATCATCGCCCTGTAAATCAACATGATGCGTAAAATTTCCTTTCCCGATAGCGTAGGCAGCGTGAGTCAGTTCAGCCAAAGGCTTTTCAACCCTTAAACTGATTAAATGCAAGGTAAACATGCCCACCAATAAGGTAATAAACAACGCGCCAACTTGAATAGTGCGCAGTAATCTAATTTTGCTTTCAGCATCTATTTGCACCGCATAAACAAATGCATCAGCATTTTGAGCGAGTGTTTTTACATAGAGATTAAATTGAGCCTTATCTTCTATCGGTAGGTTAAGCAGTGCGGGCTTTAGGAATGATTGCCAATGAACAATGGTTTGCTGCCACAACACATTTAACTGTTCATCATTTTGTAGCTTCTGAAAAATGGGGTTTCTTAGTTTTTCTTCAAATATTGCAATGCGTTTATCTATTTCCTGTTTGTTTCCTTCAAGGCCGTACATTCCCAGCTGATACGACTCCATTCTTAGCGAGCCACTCAAATTAATTGCGCGAGCATCTAAGTCGGCTAATTCTGTGATCCAATACGATGCAAACAAGGTCGTAATGGCCAGACTAATAATCCCGACCAATGACCCTTTGATATACACCATGACCGAGCCATTAAATCGATTTTTTAGTTCATTTAACCGAATACCCACAATAATTACCCACCTTTTCTATGTTACGAAACCATAACGCTTGTATGTTATCAACACCAGTATTTTCACCCTAACAGCCCCACATTTACACTACCTCTTTGTAGGTATTCTCATAATATTCATGACCTTACCCCCCATTGAGATATTGATCCTCATCAAGTTACTGTAGCGGTGAAACACTATATTTGATTTGCAATGTAGCTTTCTGCCGCTTCAAGGTGCCTAGTGATTGAGCGCTAAAGTTGAGCAGGATAGGAGAATAAGTAAATGAGCCATTTGTTGAATAAAATGCGCTTTTTCAAGACTAACAAGCAAAGCTTTGCGGGTAGTCACGGTGTAACAACTGATGAAAATCGCGATTGGGAAGACGGCTATCGTCGTCGCTGGCAGCATGACAAAATTGTACGCTCTACACATGGTGTAAACTGTACAGGTTCATGCAGTTGGAAAATTTATGTAAAAGATGGGCTAGTTACCTGGGAAACTCAGCAAACAGACTACCCTCGTACACGTCCTGACTTACCAAATCATGAACCTCGTGGTTGTCCTCGTGGAGCAAGCTACTCGTGGTATATTTACAGTGCCAACCGCTTAAAATACCCTAAAGTTCGTCAAGCATTATTAAAACTGTGGCGCGAAGCTAAGCAAGTACATAGTGATCCAGTTAAAGCATGGGAATCGATTGTTACTGACCCTGCTAAAACGAAAAGCTACAAGTCAAAACGTGGTTTAGGTGGCTTGATCCGTGCTAAATGGGATGAAGTGAACGAGATCATCGCGGCTTCTAATGTTTACACCGCAAAAACGTACGGCCCCGACCGTATCATGGGATTCTCACCTATTCCTGCAATGAGCATGGTTAGCTACGCGGCTGGTTCGCGTTATTTATCACTGATTGGTGGTAACTGCTTAAGCTTCTATGACTGGTATTGTGATTTACCACCTGCATCGCCACAAATTTGGGGGGAACAAACAGACGTTCCAGAATCAGCTGATTGGTATAACTCAAATTATATCATTGCTTGGGGCTCAAATGTTCCACAAACACGTACTCCTGATGCTCACTTCTTTACTGAAGTACGCTACAAAGGCACCAAAACGGTTGTTATTACTTCTGACTACTCTGAGTGCTCTAAATTATCAGATATTTGGTTGTCGCCAAAACAAGGTACCGATGCCGCTCTGGCAATGGCCTTTGGACATGTAATTCTAAAAGAATTCCACATTGAAAAACCAAGTAGTTATTTTACCGACTACGTTCGCCGCTACACCGATATGCCTATGCTTGTCGTGCTGGATAAGACCGACCAAGGCTACACACAAGGTGCCTTCTTACGTGCAGCAGACTTGGCTGATAACTTAGGCCAAGACAACAACCCGAAATGGAAAACCATTGGCCTTGATGAAACAAGCAATGAACTTGTTTCACCAACAGGGGCTATTGGCTATCGTTGGGGTGAAAAAGGCAAGTGGAATATTGAGCAACGTGAAGGAACAAACGGCAGCGATATCAAGTTAGCGCTCAGCTTAAAAGATCACTCAGATAAAGTTGAATCAGTATTATTCCCTTACTTTGGTGGCCAAACACATGAACTTGGTTACTTCCAACATACTGAACATGACGATATTCAAGTTCGTAAAGTCCCTGTTAAAACAATTACACTCAAAGATGGTAGCGAAGCACTCGTTGCCACCGTATTTGACTTAATGGTTGCGCATTATGGCGTTGACAACGGCTTGGACGACCCTGCGGTTGCAAAATCATATGAAGACAATGTGCCGTATACACCGGCATGGCAAGAAAAAATCACCGGTGTTAACGCGGCTCACGTAATCCAAGTAGCGCGTGAGTTTGCCGATAACGCAGACAAAACTCGTGGCCGCAGCATGGTCATCGTGGGTGCTGGACTTAACCACTGGTATAACATGGATATGAACTACCGTGGCTTAATCAACATGCTGATGATGTGTGGCTGTGTGGGTCAATCAGGTGGTGGCTGGGCTCACTATGTAGGCCAAGAAAAGTTACGTCCACAATGTGGCTGGTTACCGCTTGCGTTTGGTTTGGATTGGCAACGTCCACCGCGTCAAATGAACGGGACGTCTTTCTTCTATAACCATTCTGATCAATGGCGTTATGAAAAACTTGAAATGACCGAAGTGCTGTCTCCTTTAGCAAATAAAGAGAACTGGACGGGCTCAATCATTGACTACAATACACGTGCAGAACGCATGGGCTGGTTACCTTCTGCCCCTCAACTAGGCATGAACCCACTGCAACTGTGTAAAGATGCAGAAAAAGCAGGACTATCAGCTAAAGATTATGCAGTGCAACAACTTAAATCAGGTGATTTAGACTTTGCATGTGAAGACCCTGATAACCCTAAAAACTTCCCGCGTAACATGTTTATTTGGCGCTCTAATTTACTGGGTTCATCGGGTAAAGGTCACGAATACATGCTGCGTCATTTCCTCGGTACTAAGCATGGCTTGCAAGGTAAAGATCTTGGCGAAAGCGGAGATAAAAAACCTGAAGACGTTGTCTGGCATGATGATGCACCTGAGGGCAAAGTTGATTTATGGGTCACACTTGATTTCCGTATGTCAACGACCTGTTTGTATTCCGATATCGTGTTACCAACCGCAACTTGGTACGAAAAAGATGATATGAATACATCCGACATGCACCCATTCATTCACCCACTTTCAAAAGCGGTTGATCCAGTGTGGGAATCACGTTCGGATTGGGATATTTTCAAAGGCATTGCGAAAAAATTCTCTGACTTATGTGAAGGTCACTTAGGCGTTGAGAAAGATTTAGTAACATCGCCACTCATGCACGACACGCCAAGCGAGTTAGCCCAACCAGACGGCATTAGTATGTGGTGGAAAGGCGAATGCGATCTGATCCCTGGTGTCACAGCACCCAATATGATTGAAGTTGAGCGTGACTACCCTAATACCTACAACCGCTTTACCTCTCTTGGGCCACTGCTCGAGAAACTCGGTAATGGGGGTAAAGGTATTAATTGGAATACAGACCAAGAAGTGAAGTTTTTAGGTGAGTTGAATTACACGCACACCAGCGAAGGCCCACAAAAAGGTCGTCCAAAAATAGACACCGCTATTGATGCAGCTGAAGTCATTTTAAGTCTTGCTCCTGAAACCAATGGTCATGTTGCTGTTAAAGCGTGGCAAGCATTGGGTGAGTTCACGGGTCGCGACCATACACACTTAGCAACCCCTAAAGAAGATGAAAAAATTCGCTTCAGAGATATTCAAGCACAACCACGTAAAATCATCAGCTCGCCAACATGGTCAGGGCTTGAAGATGAGCATGTGTCTTACAACGCAGGCTATACCAATGTGCATGAACTGATCCCTTGGCGTACCGTTACCGGCCGTCAACAATTTTACCAAGATCACCAATGGATGCGTGATTTCGGTGAAACCATGGTGTCGTACAAACCACCTGTAAACTTAAAAACAACTCAACCATTATTAGATAAAAAACCTAATGGTAACAAAGAGTTAGTTTTAAACTGGATTACACCACACCAAAAATGGGGTATTCACTCAACCTACTCAGACAACCTACTTATGCTGACATTAAGCCGTGGTGGTCCGATTGTTTGGATCAGTGAAACGGATGCCACAGAAGGGGGTATTAAAGATAACGATTGGATCGAAATCTTCAATGTTAATGGTGCCATTGCAGCACGTGCCGTCGTATCACAGCGTGTACCACAAGGTATGAGCATGATGTACCACGCACAAGAGCGCATTGTAAACACACCAGGCTCTGAGATATCAGGAACTCGAGGCGGTATTCATAACTCAGTTACCCGCGCCATCATGAAACCAACCCATATGATTGGGGGTTATGCACAGCAATCATACGGCTTTAACTACTACGGTACTGTGGGCTGTAATCGTGATGAGTTTGTAATTGTCCGTAAGATGGACAAGGTTGATTGGCTAGATAACGAGTAACCGAGGATAAAATTATGAAAGTACGTGCACAAATTGGCATGGTCCTAAATTTAGATAAATGCATCGGTTGCCATACCTGTTCAATCACTTGTAAGAATGTATGGACTAGCCGAGAAGGTGTTGAATACGCTTGGTTTAACAACGTAGAGACCAAACCGGGTATTGGTTATCCGAAAGAATGGGAAAACCAGAGCAAATGGAATGGTGGCTGGAAACGCAACAGTAAAGGCGTATTAGAGCCCAAACAAGGTAATAAACGCCGTTTATTAGCTAATATTTTTGCTAATCCAGATTTGCCCGAAATTGATGATTACTACGAGCCGTTTGATTTTGATTATCAACATCTGCATAACGCACCTGATAGCAAGCACCAACCGGTTGCTCGCCCTCGCTCGTTAATTACGGGTCAGCGTATGGAGAAAATCAACTGGGGACCTAACTGGGAAGAGATTCTCGGGACTGAATTCTCAGAGCGTAAAAAAGATAAAAACTTTGACGACGTAGTACAAAAAGACATTTACGGGCAATTTGAAAAAACCTTCATGATGTATTTGCCACGCCTGTGTGAGCACTGCATCAATCCAGCCTGTGTTGCTAGCTGCCCTTCTGGTGCGATTTATAAACGTGAAGAAGATGGCATTGTCTTAATTGACCAAGACAAATGCCGTGGCTGGCGGATGTGTGTATCAGGTTGTCCGTATAAGAAAATTTACTACAACTGGAAATCGGGTAAATCAGAGAAATGTATTTTCTGTTTCCCTCGAATCGAAGCAGGTCAACCCACCGTGTGTGCTGAAACCTGTGTAGGTCGAATTCGTTACTTAGGCGTCTTACTTTATGATGCAGACCGCATAGAAGAAGTTGCAAGTGTACCGAATGAGCAAGACTTATACCCTGCACAGCTTAGTATGTTCTTAGATCCGAACGATCCTGAGGTCATTGAAGCAGCACGCAAAGAAGGGATCCCTGAAAATTGGTTAGAGTCAGCACGCCAATCTCCTGTCTATAAAATGGCAATGGACTGGAAAGTAGCACTGCCTCTGCACCCTGAATACAGAACCTTGCCAATGGTTTGGTATATTCCACCCTTGTCGCCGATTCAATCAGCGACAGAGGCTGGTCATGTTGGCATGAATGGCGTTATTCCTGACTTGAAGTCATTACGTATCCCCATGCGCTACCTTGCTAACTTACTTACCGCAGGTGATGAGAAGCCCGTTGTACGAGCACTTGAACGCATGATTGCTATGCGCGCTTTCAAACGTTCGCAACAAGTCGATGGCGTTGAAGATCTCGAAGTACTTCAGCAAGTTGGACTAAGCGCTGACCAAGTTGAGCAAATGTATCGTTATATGGCGATTGCCAATTACGAAGACCGCTTTGTGATACCCACCAGTCATAAATCGTATGCTGAAGATGCCTACGATATGAAAAATGGCTGTGGTTTCAGCTTTGGTAATGGCTGTAGTGATGGTAACAACGGCGTAAATTTATTTGGTGCCAAAAAAGCCACCGTGAAACAAATTATCCCCGTTGAGATCAAGGAGTAAGTTATGCAAGTTTTAAGTGTATTTTCTCATTTACTTGATTACCCGACTGCTGAGCTTGTAGAAGCGAAAGATGAGCTAATTAGCACACTTAAGCAAAGTTCACTAACAGAGCAAAATCAACGTGCTGTCTGTGATTTTATCACCACACAATGCGAAAAAGACATACTCGACTGGCAAGCCGAGTATGACGGATTGTTTGAACGTGGACGCGCGCTTGGTCTGTGGCTTTTTGAACATGTTCACGGCGAAAGCCGTGACCGTGGTCAAGCTATGGTCGACTTAGTAGAGCAATATAAACAGGCAGGTTTAGAGTTAAGTCAAAATGAACTACCTGACTACATTCCCCTGTTTTTAGAGTTCTTAGCAACCCAAGGTGAGGAGAATGCTCAGTCTTGGTTAGTTGAAGTTGATCATATTTTTGGTCTGCTATTGTGCCGACTCGAAAAACGAGAGAGTAACTACTCATTACTGTTTTTAAGCTTGCTAGAGCTTGCACAGAGTGACCTAGACCTCGAGGTATTACGCAAGCAAATCAACGGTGAAAAGCGCGACGATACGAAACAAGCAATTGACAAAGAATGGGAAGAAGAAGCCATTACTTTTGGTGCACAAGATGCAACTAACTGCCCAAGTTCAGTCAATCGCCCTGACGAAACTCAGCGCAAAGATCAATATGTTCCAGTTAGCTGGACTGACTTTAATCAAGAAGCCAGTTAAGGAGTTCATCATGAGTTATTTAAACACCTTTTTCTTTGGGATTTACCCCTATATCGCCTTAGCCGTGTTTGTTATTGGCTCGGTAATACGTTACGACCGAGAGCAGTACACATGGAAAACAGGCTCAAGCCAACTACTTGAAAGCAAAAAACTCAAGCAAGGCAGCCGCGCATTTCATATTGGTATCATTATGGTATTGCTCGGCCACTTTGTAGGCTTACTCACACCAGCAGAAGTATGGCATGTGTTTGGTATTGAAGCGGGTCACAAGCAACTGATTGCCATGACGTTAGGCGGTGTGTTTGGTTTGATTTGTTTTTACGGTCTAACCATTTTAATCAAACGCCGCTTATATGAACCGCGCATTAGAGCCACCAGCAGTAATATGGATATTGCAATTTTACTGCTGTTATACGTGCAGTTAATTTTAGGTTTATTGTCAATTTTTGTCTCAGCAGGTCATTTAGATGGTGCAGAAATGCTACTCCTAATGAGCTGGGCACAAAACATTGTGACCTTTGATTTAACCGAAGCAACCGCAGCAATTGCACAAGTACATTGGATTTATAAGCTACATGTTGCACTAGGTATGACGTTATTTGTGGTATTCCCATTTAGTCGCTTAGTTCATATTGCCAGCGTACCGGTACAATATTTAGGCCGAAACTACCAAGTGGTTCGTAGCAAATCTTAACCTATCATGCCCTGTTTCGACAGGGCATTCCCCCTCGAGGTCGATATGATTAACGTTAATCAACACACTATTAGCGAAACACAAATTCTTAATGAAATGCAGTATCACCCAGCCGACGATCATCGCGCTGCGATGGTAGAGGCGGCACAGAGTTTGATCATTGGCGAATTGTTACAACAACGCGCACAAGCGCTAAATATCAATCTAGATACGCACGCTTCAGACACCGACGAGCAACGCCAAAATAAATTGCTCGAAAAACTTATCGCTGCAGAAGTGCAACTGCCCCGTGCCAGCGCGACTGAGTGCGAACATTATTATCAACAAAACAAACCCAAGTTCACCACACCTCCGCTTATTGCAGCAAAACATATTTTACTTGCAGCACCGAGTAGTGATGAAAAAGCGCGTAGTCATGCGCTGAACCAAGCCGAAAACCTGCTTAACGCACTCTCGCAAGGCGCTTCTTTTAGTGAGCTTGCACAGCAATATTCAAAATGTGATTCGGCTCAGTTAGGAGGCCAACTTGGTCAAATAACAAAAGGGCAAACTGTCAGCGAGTTTGAACGTCAAGTATTCAGTGCTGATGTTGGCTTAATTGCTCACCCTATTGAAACCCGTTTTGGTTATCACCTTGTTTATGTTGATCATAAAGAGCCTGCGCTGCAACTGCCTTTTGAAGCCGTGGAGTCACGTATTGAGGACTACCTGAATAAAAAAGTAGAGCGCAAAGCCATCGCGCAATATATCCAATTATTAATTGCTGACGCCGATATTGAAGGCTTCGACTTTAATGTCAGCAGCAGTCCGCTTGTACAATAAAATAAAGGAAAACACATGAGTTGTTGTGGAGCCTGTGGTGGGCAAGAGAATACAAAACCAACCGATCAAGACAATACGCCGAGTGAGCAAGCTTTGGCGGATACCGCAAAGCACAAAGATGAGGGGCAAGCAGTCCCTGACAATGAAGACGAGTAATCTCACTGAAACTTGAGCACAACACGTCAAATAAAGTACACTGTAGAATACAGTAAAGGCTTGTTGGAGTATTCGCTCCTACAAGCCTATTTATTTTCAATAGAGACAGATCATGGCGCAAACTCGCGGAAATTTATTTATCTTATCGGCCCCTTCAGGCGCAGGTAAATCAAGCTTAATTAGTGCATTACTAAACAAACACAGCGATATGAAAGTATCGGTTTCACACACAACTCGTTCACCTCGCCCAGGCGAAGAAAACGGTGTGCATTATCATTTTGTGTCGGTTGAGGAATTTAAAGCACTGATTGAAAAGAATGATTTCTTTGAATGGGCGCAAGTGTTCGATAATTACTACGGCACTTCAAAGCAAGCAATTGAGACTCAGCTTGCAGCAGGCATTGATGTATTTTTAGATATTGACTGGCAAGGTGCACAGCAAATTCGTAAATTAGTCGAAGATGTTGAAACCATTTTTATTTTGCCCCCCTCAAAAGAAGAGCTTGAGTCACGCTTAACGAACCGCGGCCAAGATTCGAGTGAGGTTATTGCAGGAAGAATGGCCAAAGCCCAGTCTGAAACCTCTCATTACAATGAATATGATTACGTTGTAGTAAATGACGACTTTGATACCGCCTTGGCTGAAATCGAAACAATTGTTATGGCAAAACGTTTATCACTCAAGAGCCAAGCACAGCGCCATCAAACGCTTTTAGATAATTTATTAAAGTAAGACACGCGTTAATTAACGAATAGAGATAAAAATTAACCACTAGCTATTGGCGAATCTGACTTGGTGCAGTAAACTACGCCTTTGCTTAAGAATTTATTTGGAGTGCTAAGATGGCTCGCGTAACTGTTGAAGATGCAGTAGATGCAATTGGTAATCGTTTTGACTTAATTTTAGTTGCGGCTCGTCGTGCCCGCCAAATCGCGGTAGGTGGAAAAGATCCACTTGTTGACGCAGAAAATGACAAGCCGACAGTCATTGCTTTACGTGAAATTGAGAAAGGGTTAGTAAATAGCTCATCAATGGACTTAATTGATCGTGAAGAACAACAACACCAAGAAGCAGCAGAAATGGCTGCAGTGGCTGCTATCGTAGGTGGCAACCAATAATCAAGCTCCCCGCTTTGATTTCGCTAAACGGCTAGTATTTCAGCACTAGCCGTTGGCAAGCCCTTCTTTTCATCGTATATTCTATTCATACCGTTACCGATTTACTTCATTTGCGCATTGGAGTGTGACTTTGTATCTTTTTGAAGGTCTAAAAAAGAAAATATCCGAATATTTGTCTCCCGCCGATATCGAGCTGGTGCAAAAAGCTTACGTGGTTGCTCGTGAAGCCCACGAGGGTCAAACACGTTCAAGTGGCGAGCCCTACATTACTCACCCTGTCGAAGTGACACAAATTCTTGCTGGCATGCATCTCGATCACGAAACTTTAATGGCAGCATTAATGCATGACGTGATTGAAGACACCGACTTTAGCCAACAAGATTTAGCTGAGATTTTTGGCGACACAGTTGCCGAATTAGTTGAAGGCGTTAGTAAACTCGATAAGCTGAGCTTTAAAGACAAAAAAGAATTCCAAGCGGAAAACTACCGTAAAATGATCATGGCAATGACACAAGACATTCGCGTGATCTTAATTAAGCTGGCAGACAGAACGCACAATATGCGCACACTCGGCGCACTTCGTCCCGACAAGCGTCGTCGTATTGCCCGCGAAACACTCGAAATTTATGCGCCAATTGCAAATCGTTTAGGTATTCACGACATTAAAAATGAGCTGGAAGATTTAGGCTTTCAGGCACTCTATCCTATGCGTCATCGTGCTTTGAAATCTGAAGTGATCAAAGCCCGCGGTAATCGAAAAGAAGTCATCAGTAACATTAAAAGTGAAATCGAAGCACGCCTTGAAGAGGCTGGTATCGACGCCACGATTTCTGGGCGTGAGAAACACCTCTACAGCATCTATAAAAAAATGCTGAACAAAGAGCTCTCTTTTAACGAAGTCATGGATATTTACGCGTTTCGCATCAATGTAGATAACATGGATACCTGTTATCGCGTTTTAGGTGTTGCGCACAACTTGTATAAGCCAATTGAAACGCGCTTTAAAGATTACATTGCGGTGCCAAAAACCAATGGTTATCAATCATTGCATACATCATTGGTGGGCCCACATGGCATTCCGGTCGAAATTCAAATTCGTACCCACGATATGGATCATATGGCCGACAAAGGGGTTGCCGCTCATTGGATGTATAAAAAAGCCGGTGATAGCGCAGGTCACACCGCACAACAGCGTGCACGCCAATGGATGCAAAGCTTACTTGAGCTACAACAAAGTGCTGGGTCATCGTTTGAGTTCGTTGAAAACGTTAAAACCGAGCTATTCCCTGAAGAGATTTATGTTTTCACGCCAGATGGTCGTATTGTTGAACTGCCCATGGGGGCAACCGCCGTTGACTTTGCCTATGCAGTGCATACCGATGTAGGTAATACCTGCGTGGGGGCGCGTGTAAACCGCAAACCGCATCCACTGAGTAAAGCGCTTGATACAGGTCAAACCGTCGAAGTTATTACCAGTTCTGGCGCACACCCTAATGCCACGTGGCTCAACTTTGTGGTAACAGGTAAAGCCCGCTTAGGGATTCGTAACTGCCTTAAAAGCCAACAGCACGAAGAAGCCTTGTTACTAGGGCGTCGCTTACTCGACTCAGCCCTTGGTGAGCAAAAACTGGATGACATTCCAGATGAAAATATTCGCCGCGTGCTTCAAGAACATGAACTGAATACCGTATTAGAGCTGTTGGTCGAAATAGGCTCTGGTAACTTAATGAGCGTCTTAATTGCCAAGCGCCTAATGCAAGTAGAAGCCGACGACCTTAATGCGCTTGCCAGAAAAGCCAAAGCGACCATTATCGGCACCGAAGGTATGCTCGTTAATTACTCTAAGTGCTGCCGTCCCGTTCCTGGAGATGCCATCACCGCTCATATCAGCCAAGGTAAAGGCTTAACGGTTCACCGCCAAGAATGTAAGAATATTCGCGGCTGGGAGAATGAACGTTCGAAATACTTGGTTGTAAAATGGGACGATAATCCCGAGAAAGAATACATTGCCGCCCTTCGTATTGAAATTATCAATCATCAAGGGGCACTTGCTAAGCTCACCAATGTCATCGCCTCAACCCAAGCAAACATTGTCGAGATAGCCACCGACGAAAAAGAAAGTAATCTATACATGATAGACTTAGGCATTACCGTGAAGAACCGTGTTCACGTTGCCAATATTATGCGTCGCATTCGTGTGATGCCAGATGTACAAAAAGTCTACCGTAAAAAGTAACAAGGATAATCATGAACAAATCTTTTATTTCTACTGACAATGCACCCGCAGCAATCGGCACATACAGCCAGGCTGTTAAAGTAGGTACCGCTGTTTACTTATCAGGTCAAATTCCTCTTGTACCAGAAACAATGGACGTTATTTCTGAAGACTTTACAGAGCAAACACATCAAGTATTTAAAAACCTAACGGCTGTTTGCCAAGCCGCGGGTGGTCAAATTCAAGACATGGTTAAAGTCAATATTTTCCTGACTGACCTATCAAACTTTGCAATTGTTAATGAAGTGATGAGCCAGTACTTTAAACAACCTTATCCAGCTCGCGCTGCAATTGGCGTGCGTGCACTACCTAAAGGCGTGCAAGTTGAAATTGACGGTATTATGGAATTACCTTCAACGAACTAATACACACAGTGCCAGCAACCCCCTTGTTGGCACTTTTTTAGACAAAGTTACTATTTTCCTCAGCCGAAGTTCTTGACTCACAAACCATTCTCTAGCAATCTGTGTAGTAATAATAATTAGAAACCTTTAACTATTGTAGTACAAAAGGATCCCCCACGTGTTTAAGCTGGCTCACAATGGAAACGTCTTATTAGATGTTCACGAACACTCACCACCCAGTGCTGCGTTTATTATCGAAGCATTAGAAAAGTCATCCTTCTGTGAATGCAGAGTGGATCATGATGCGATCAATAACTTTTTTAAAAATAAATCTACTGAACGTATGCTCGTTGTAGCTTCAAAGCATGATGCAAGCCTTGAGGTATCGTTAAGTGATGACAAAATGCTGGCCACTGGTGAGTTGACTATCGCTGAAGGCGGCAAAGCCCTAACCCTTGAAAACGCGAAAAAAGAACTCATTAAAGCCGGCGTAGCACGGGGTTATAAACAAGCATTTTTAGAACAGTTATTGCAAAAACAGTTTGAGCTACCCGCAGGCACTAAAACCAAAGGCGTATTAGCAAAAGGCCGCTTGCCCATTGATGGCCAGCCCTCAAAACTAGTGCCGCAAGTAGAAACGTTAAAAGACCGTTTAAAACAGCCCAAACTACGTGAAGATGGCACCGCCGACATGCGTGACTTTGGTAAGTTAGCCAGCGTAGAGCCGGGTGTACTGCTTATAAAACAAGTGCCTGCCACTCCCGGTAAAGAAGGGTTTACTGTCACCGGTGATGTGCTACCAGCTAAAGCTGGTGAGAGCCATGCCTTAGTTGCAGGTGAAGGCACTGAGATTTCAAAAAACAATCCGCTGGAGCTGATTTCAGTGATCGCAGGGGTGCCTGTTGATATTGCCAATGGCATGCGTGTAGATGACATTTTTACGATTGCTGATGTTAACGTTAAAAGTGGCCATGTTGATTTTGAAGGCAGTGTCATCGTAACCCATAACGTTGAACCCGGCATGCGCATAAATGCGAAAGGCGACATTACCGTCATGGGAACCGTTGAGTCAGGTCACTTAACTGCGGCAGGCGATATCACCATAAAACAAGGTGTAATAGGCCACCAGCTCGATGATAAAAGCTTATCTTGTCATATTGTTTGCCAAGGCGACATTCATCTATCTCATGGTCAATACAGCTACCTTGAAGGGAATAACATTATCATTGACCGCCAATCAAGCCATTGTGTGATGAAAGCCGCTAAGTTGCTGCAGTTAGGCAAAGAAGACAACCCTCAAGGTAAGTTATTTGGGGGCACTATTTTAGATGCACAAATGGTGATAGCAGGTGAAATTGGCAATGAATCAGGTGCCAAAATGGTTATTAACCTCGCGGCCTCTGGCGCCCAAGTCACCGCACAAACCGATCAGTGTTTAAAAGACCTAGCACAAACCGACTCACAGCTAGATAACTTGCAAAAAGCCATTGAAAAAGCCGACCAAGTCAAAGACGCTGAAAAGAAAAAGCTGTTATTGGCTAAGATAGGCGCTACACAAATGCATTACTGTGAACAAGCAGAGCAACTCGAGAAAAAGCTCTCAAACTTAGAGCTTCATTTACATGAACTGCTTGAAGGCGCACAACTCGTCGTTAATAAAACATTGCACTCGGGAGTTGAGATCCATATTTTCGATAAAGTGTTACTCACTAACCGCCAATACCCACCTTGTAAAGTCAAACTCGAAGAAAGCAAAATTGAAGTAGAGTTTAAAACAAGTTAAAAAAAAGAGGCTTAAAGCCTCTTTTTACTAGGGTCATTAATCTTTAAACTAAAGAATTCCTTCAACTTGCTGCTTTAACTGCTCAGGCCACACGCCGACCTGCACTTGCCCGATATGGTGCTTTTGTAATAGCAGCATCGCTAAACGAGACTGACCAATACCACCACCAATCGTTTGCGGGAACTTTTTCGCTAATAACGCTTTATGCCAATCAAATTCAAGACGCACTTGGTCGCCCGTAATCGCCAGTTGTGTAGCCAATGCATCAGGACTTACACGAATTCCCATCGACGAAATTTCAAACGCATCTTCAAGTACTGGGTTCCACACTAGAATATCGCCATTTAAACCAGCAAACTTGCTGCAGGTTTGCGTCGACCAATCGTCGTAATCTGGCGCACGCACATCATGAATTTTACCATCTGCAAGCGCTCCCCCAATACCAATTAAAAATACCGCGCCGTATTCCTGCGCAATCGCTTTTTCACGCTGTTTCGCAGTGAAATCAGGGTACATTTGGCGTAATTGTTCACTGTGAACAAAGGTAATTTTTTCAGGTAAAAATGGGGGGATATCAAACTCACTGGCAACATAACGTTCAGTCGCTTTTATCGCTTGATAAAGTAACGTCACTGTTTCTTTAAGTTTATCTAAGGTACGTTCAGTGCTTTCGCAAATCACTTTTTCCCAGTCCCATTGGTCAACATACACTGAATGAATCGGGCTTAATGACTCTTCGTCTGGGCGTAATGCTTTCATGTGAGTATAAAGCCCTTCACCGACAGAGAAATCATACTCGGCGAGCGTTTTACGCTTCCATTTAGCGAGTGAATGCACCACTTCAAACTGGCTACCAGGAATCGTTTTCACCGCCACCGATACAGCATTTTCAGTTCCACTCAAGTTATCTTGAATGCCATCACCTACTTTTGCCAAGATAGGGGCTTGCACCTCAACTAAGCCAAGTTGTTGCTCTAATTGACTCGAAAAAAACTGTTTTACTTTACTAATTTGCTGCTGTTGCTGCAGGTAGTGTGAACTCATAATAATTGGCCTCATTCCCAGTTATTGTTACTTGCTTATAGAGAACTAAAATCTCTTCGTTAAAACAATCCTCAACCAAATGAAGATTATTTTCAATAACCCGCAACAAAAAGAACTTAACATTGCAATTATCGTAAAAATAATGCTATAAATTTTAGATAATCAATAATTACAACTCGGTTAATTCATGGAAAATTATCAAATCGATAATCTCGATAAAAACATCCTCAACGCATTAATGGAAAATGCACGCACCCCATACGCAGAATTAGCCAAACGCTTTGCCGTCAGTGCCGGCACTATTCATGTTCGCGTCGAAAAAATGAAACAAGCCGGTATTATCACCGGCACCCAAGTGAGAATTAATGCAAAGCAACTCGGTTACGATGTCTGCTGTTTTATTGGTATTAATCTCAATAATGCCCGTGATTACCCAGACACCTTGCTGCACCTAAAAGAGCTAGAAGAAGTGGTTGAGGCCTACTACACCACGGGTAACTACAGTATATTTATCAAAGTAATGGCGCGCTCTATTGACCACTTACAGGATGTGTTGATCAATAAAATTCAAGCCATAGAGGCCATTCAATCAACTGAAACGCTTATTTCGTTACAAAACCCAATAAGTAGAGCGGTAGTGCCCTAGCCTTATACTGGGTATAATCAGCGCCAATTAGAATCCGTCAACGAGCACACAACTATGGATACAACTCGCTTTGAGCGTGTAAAACAGGTGTTAGAACGCCGCCAAACGGACCTAACGGTTTGTTTAGAAGAAGTACACAAGCATCATAATTTATCAGCCATTGCCCGTACCGCTGACGCAACAGGCTGTCATCATGTGCACGCAGTGTGGCCTGACAATCAAAAATGGCTAACCAATAACACCTCTGGTGGCAGCAAAAATTGGTTAGAAACGCACTTGCATCGCACCATAGACGACGCCGTAGCGATGATGCGAGCCCATAATCCAGAAGTGCAAATTTTAGCAACTAACCTCAGTGACGATGCGGTCGACTTTCGCGAAATTGATTACACCAAACCAACGGCTGTGATTGTAGGCCAAGAGCGTGATGGAATTTCGCCTCGCGCACTTGAGCATGCTGATAAACACATCATTATTCCAATGCAAGGGATGGTGCAATCGCTCAATGTATCCGTTGCAGCCGCATTAATTTTGTTTGAAGCACAGCGCCAACGCGAAGAAGCCGGTCTGTATGAACGTAATATGTTAGATGACAGCATAAAACACCGTATTTTATTTGAGGGATGCCACCCTATTATTGCAAAGCAATGCCGCGAAAAAGAACTGCCTTACCCCGCGCTTGATGAAAGTGGAGAAATAGTCGCTGATGATGACTTTTGGCAGATTTTAAAACATACGCAATCGCTTGAAGCCACTAACGACTCACAGTAAACTGAAAAAAGTTTACTAA
The DNA here is from genome assembly GCF_016464045.1 of Pseudoalteromonas sp. bablab_jr011. Lineage (NCBI taxonomy): Bacteria > Pseudomonadati > Pseudomonadota > Gammaproteobacteria > Alteromonadales > Pseudoalteromonadaceae > Pseudoalteromonas > Pseudoalteromonas sp. bablab_jr011. The sequence continues at coordinate 58,816 of NZ_JACDWU010000097.1, forward strand.
TTAATAATTTGAGTCTCCATTGAGTCATTGTAGCTTAGCGTTATACCCGATAACTGAATTAAAAGGCGTTGGCCCCAAAATGGCCGAGCGCCTTGCTAAGCTTGGGATTCATACAGTGCAAGATATGCTGTTTCATTTACCGCACCGCTATGAAGACCGTACTCGCATTCACCCCATTTGTGAATTACAGCCACACAGCCATGTGAGTGTCGAGGCCACAATTGAAACCAGCCAAATTACATTTGGCAAAAGACGCATGCTGGTTTGCCAAGTTAACGATGGCACAGGTCGTTTAACGCTGCGTTTTTTTAATTTTAGTGCGGCACAAAAAAATGCGCTCAGCGCTGGTAAAATTATTCGCTGTTTTGGTGAAATACGCCGTGGTCGGGTTGGGTTTGAAATGACCCACCCTGAATACAGTTTGTCAGACACACCATCAGAACAACCGACGAACACCACCCTAACACCCGTTTACCCTGTTACTGAAGGCCTTAAGCAGCTATCTATCCGCGCTTTAAGCGACCAAGCCTTAGCTTTACTTGCTAAATATCCCGTTGAAGAATTACTGCCAGAACAATTTCAACCCACTGGCATGCGCTTAAGTGAAGCACTTTTGACCTTGCATCGCCCGCAAAACGATGTCGATTTAACGGCGCTTGAGCAAGGCTTTCACCCTGCTCAGCAACGATTAGTATTTGAAGAGCTGCTCGCACAAAATTTAAGCTTGTTGAAGCTACGCCAAAAAGGCCAAAGTGTAAAAGCTATTGCATTAAAGCCTCATAACCCGCTAGAGACAGAGTTTTTGTCGACACTGGCATTTAGTCCTACCACGGCACAAAGCCGAGTTGTGGCTGAGATCAAGGGCGATCTTCAACACCCTTTCCCAATGATGCGCCTTGTTCAAGGTGATGTAGGCTCAGGAAAAACCCTTGTTGCCGCACTCAGTGCGCTAACAGCAATTAGCGAAGGCTACCAAGTTGCCTTAATGGCTCCGACCGAAATTCTTTCTGAGCAGCATGGTATCAACTTTAGCCAATGGTTTAACAACTTGGGCATTGAAGTCGCATGGCTTGGAGGCAAAAGTAAAGGAAAAGAGCGCACCGCCACACTTGAAAAAATAGCCTCGGGTGAGGCGCAAATGATTGTTGGCACTCATGCGCTGTTCCAAGAGCAGGTCGAATTTAATAACCTTGTCTTAATCATTATTGATGAGCAACATCGCTTTGGTGTGCACCAACGATTATCACTGCGTGAAAAAGGGCGTTTTGGCGACTGTTATCCCCACCAACTGGTTATGACAGCCACACCTATCCCACGCACGTTGGCTATGACCGCGTATGCAGACTTAGAAACCTCTGTAATTGATGAATTACCGCCAGGTCGAACGCCTATCACAACCGTTGCCATTCCAGATACTCGCCGTGAGGAAATCATTCAACGAGTCAGAACAGCCTGCACAGCACAAGGCCGTCAAGTGTATTGGGTTTGTACGCTTATTGACGAGTCTGAGGTATTGCAGTGCCAAGCAGCAGAGGACAGCGCAGCACAATTAAAAGAAGCCCTGCCCGAGCTAAATGTCGGCTTAGTACATGGCCGAATGAAAGCCGCTGAAAAGCAAGCGATTATGAGTGAGTTTAAAGCGGGTAATATTCATGTTTTAGTCGCGACAACGGTGATTGAAGTGGGTGTTGATGTGCCGAATGCCAGCCTGATTATCATTGAAAACCCCGAACGCTTAGGACTTGCGCAATTACATCAATTAAGAGGCCGTGTTGGTCGAGGGGCGATAGCATCGCACTGTGTTCTTCTTTATCACGCGCCTTTATCTGCAACAGCACAAAAACGCTTAGGTGTATTACGCGAAAGTAATGACGGCTTTGTTATTGCCGAAAGAGACCTTGAAATCCGTGGTCCAGGTGAAGTGCTCGGCACCAAGCAAACCGGTTTAGCCGAATTTAAAATCGCCGACCTTAATCGCGACAAACAGACGCTGGCCCATGTCAGACCTATTGCCTTTAAAATGTTAACCGACTACCCAGAGCAATCAAACAAGCTAATTACACGTTGGTTAGCAGGCAAATCAGATTACGCGCTCGCATAAAAAAGCCCCGCATCAATGCAGGGCTTAAAATAAGGGAGTTATCCGTGTGAACGGTTAGAATTTGTATTCAATACCAACGCCTAGGTAATCTTGATCCACTTGGTTGTCCATATCAAATGTTGAGTAGAAACCAAATACTTTGGTGTTTTTGCTAAGCGTGTGATCAACACCAGCAGAGATAGCCGTTTTCTTATCGCCTTCATCAAAATCAATCACTTGGTATTGAACTTTGAACGTGTTGCTATTCATTTTATACGCCGCATTCACCAAGTAACCATCCGCTTCTGCGCTGCCATCCACTTTCTCTTGTGTTTGGTACATAGCACCTAGTTTAAAGTTGCCGACTTTACCTTGTACGGTTGCACGTACAATATCGTAGCCTTTCACTTCACTATCTGCTGCAACAGAGGCATACAGTTTGCTGTCTTTTAATTGAGCGTCACCGTAAGTAACTGCAAGTGAATAACCGTTATCTGCATCAACATCATCTTCTGCAATATAGGTTGCAAGCACTTTAAAGCCACTGAAATCGTTAGATGCGTAAGAAATCGTATTACCTAAACGGTTTTCACCTTTAAATACATTTTTAATATCGCCTTCAAGGTCATTGAATAAATCAATTTTGCCTTGAGATAGCTTCATTGCTGTGTCGTTACGACCAATCACAACCTGACCAAAGCCACCTTTAACACCTACGTATTGGTTACGTGCAGTGATGTTGTCATCATTGTCGCCTTTTGAATCAGCGTCAGATACGTCAACACCAAACTCTAGTTTATAAACAGCTTCTAAGCCTTCAGTTATTTTTTCAGAGCCTTTCAGGCCAAAACGTGAGTTATTGCTTTTGATTTCAGTGAAAGACCCTTCACCATCGTCAGATGATTGAACAGTCACGTTTGCTTTACCATACACATCAACATCCGCTAATGCTGAAAAAGATAAACCACCAAATAAAGCTAAGAATAAGCTAGACTTTGCAAATTTCATGTCGTTTCCTCAATAATCGCAACAAAAACACGTGCTCGTGTTTCAATGCGGGCAGTTTGCCAGCGAAAAATGACAGAAAAATGACAATTGAAATAAAATCGTAAATTTACCTTCATGAAATGTAATTATTTCTGAAATAAAAACGTAACTTACTACTGCAAAATAAAATTTTATTTAAAGCATCGTTTAAAATTTTTTAAGCTTTAATTTTTAATTCAGTCAATAAAGTCACCAATTTCTCTAATAGTGGCGTTTGTTCATTATCTCTGTGGTAGGCAACAAACACATCTCGCGAGGTATGCGCCACATCTTCAACATGATATAGCTCACCCGCTTTAAGCTGCTCCTCGACTAATAACTGAGGAATAAAGGCACTACCGCCACACTTCAAAATTAAGTCTAAGGCAATACGCCCGGTGCTGGTTCTAAAATAAGGAGGAGCGTGACCATTAAACTCACGAGCATGCCATAACGAAAACGAGGTGCCCCAGTCTACATACACATACTGGTTATCAAAAAAGTTCTCACTGTTTGCTGTTTCGTATGCACTCACCGGAATGATCGGCAATTCACAAATACGCTCAACAATTAACTCATCTACTTTAGGGGGATCGAACAGCACGGCTAAATCGAGTGTGCGCTCAAGTAATAAACGCGTGCTCTCTTGCTGCGCCTTCACTTCAGCAACCAATGAAACTCCCGGCATTGCCGAGACAATATTCGTGATCCCAAACTGTAAAAAAGCATCCCAAATATTCGGAGTGCCTGCTAAACTAATTTGCTTATGCATATTATCAGCAAGTGCCACATCGACTTTAGCCCTTTGCATGCCGGTGATAATCATTTGTGCGTGAGGTAAGAGTCGTTCACCCGGCGCTGTTAGCTGTATATTATTACGCTGACGAATAAATAAATTAACGCCTAAACCTTGCTCTAATTGACGGATCCGAAAACTCACAGCAGACTGGGTAATGTACAGGTTTTCAGCTGCCTTACCAAAGTGACGTGTGCGCACCACTTCAACAAAGGTCTTTAATAAATCGATATCCATTTTTTACCCTTACGATAAAAATAACTTGTTTAATAAAATCGACAACTTGATCCATACTCCTGCAAGAAAATAGGGTATGAGGATACAGCCATGAGCAATGACATTTCATCACTTCGTCAGGCATTCGTAAGCCAACGTCAATTTTATGATGATCAAAACTTCCCACGCGGTTTTGGTCGTAGTGGTCACTTCACTTTGCTAGAAGCCGACATTCTCGAACAGCATGGTGTTGTACTAAAGGGTTTATACAACAAAACCCTAGAACCACAAAATGAATTTCAAACTCAATTTGTGCAAGTAGTCACAGGTAACCTAGAAGCAACCAACCCAATTGAGCGCGCTTGGATAAAATACCTAAAACAAACTACCTGCAAAACTAAGTTTCATACTTTGTTCGGTCGTTCTCGTATCGCGAGCCCGACACCACAAAGCGTTGATTATTATTCTGAGTCGGATAGTTTGTAAGCAAGTTGCTTTTTTAACTTTTTAGAGTTACAACATGTAATAACTTACGCTACGCGATAAAGTTATTACAAGGTAAAACGTGACCAGAAAAATATTAATCATTGAAGATGCACCTACTATTGCGCGAGTGCAAAAGCATATCGCGCATAAAGTAGGGTTTGAAGCAGACATCGCAACATCGTTAGCTGAAGCTAAACAACTTATTGCTGAAAATAACTATTTTTGCGCCGTTGTTGATTTTATCCTTCCAGATGCACCCAACGGTGAAGCCATCCCCTGCAGCGTCGATGCCGACATTCCTACCATCGTTATGACCGGCAATTTAGACGAAAAAACCCGAAACACGGTCGAAAAGCATCCTATCATTGATTACATCACCAAAGAAAATAAACAAGCCTATCAATACTTAGAAAAACAACTGACTCGCCTACCGCGTAATGAACAAATATTGGTTTTAGTGGTTGATGACTCCCCCGCAACTCGCCGTCACATTTGTAATCTACTCGCACGACATAAGTACCAAGTTATTGAAGCGGTAGATGGCGTAGATGCACTGCGAGTCTTAGCAGAAAACCCCTCAATCTCTGTGATCATTACTGATAACGAAATGCCTAATATGAATGGCGATCAGCTCTGTGTCGAAATTCGTCGCCTGTATAACAATGACGAAAAAGCCATAATTGGTATTTCAGCACAAGATACCTTGCATTTATCAACGCGTTTTTTAAAGTCTGGCGCTGACGATTATTTAAGTAAGCCCTTTAATAACGAAGAGTTTTATTGTCGCTTAAGCCAAAACGTCGACATGTTAGAAAATATTAAAACGATTCGCTTACAAGCGAATACCGACTACCTAACATCATTGCCTAACCGCCGCTATTTCTTTGGCGAGGCGAGTCAGCATTTAAAAGCGGCACACGCGGCAAAAAAATCGGTCTCACTCGGCATGATTGATATCGATTACTTTAAATCAATTAACGACAAGTACGGTCATGACTCAGGTGATGATGTACTCAAATGCCTGTCACGGTGCCTACTTAAGTACTTTAAAGATAATTTAGTCGGACGCTTAGGCGGAGAAGAGTTTGCTGTCTTTTTTGCTGATAATGATCCGCAACAAGCACAGCAACGATTAGAAAAATTTCGCCATTTCATCGAAAAACACAGCGCGGAATTTAGTCGTGACAACATTACATTTACGCTATCTATCGGATTTCATAATGGGCCTGTTTACAGCATTGATGAACTGATAAAACAGGCCGATTTAAAACTCTATCAAGCCAAAGAGACTGGCCGTAACAAGTTAGTGAGCTGATATTAAATAGGTTTAGTCACTGCTTTTAATGATGCTTTACGCTGCTTACGGCTTTGACGGTACGAATCCCAACTGAACAAAGCCAGCGCGCTCCATATACACGCAAACGTTATCACCCTTTCAGCATCAAATACTTCGCCATAAAATGCCACTGCAAGCACAAACATTAAACTTGGACCAATATACTGAAAAAAGCCCAATGTACTGTACTGCAAACGTTTAGCAGCGCCTGTAAAACACAGCAAAGGCAACGTGGTCACCACACCTGCACTAATAAGTAACAGATTGATATGCCAATCATTGGCAGTAAAATCAGAACTGGCTGTGGGCACCATTAACCACCAGTAAACCAGAGCAACAGGCAGTAAAATTAACGCTTCAAGTAATAACCCTGGCAGCGATTCGATAGGCAGCTTTTTACGCAGTAAGCCATAGATAGCGAACGAGCCTGCCAAAGAAAAAGCCACGATTGGAAAAGAGCCAAAGCTGAGCAATTGTAATAATACACCGCATAATGCAAGGCCAACGGCTACGCCTTGCCATTTACGCAGTCGCTCACCTAAAAACAGCATACCTAACAACACATTTAAAAGTGGGTTTATGTAATAACCCAAACTCGCATCGAGCATGTGGTTATTGTTTACCGCCCAAATAAACAAGCCCCAGTTAAAGCCAAGCAAACTGGCCGTTACCACCAGCATTAGGAGCAACTTAGGCTGACCTAATACAACGCGAATGCGCTGCCATTGATGGCGTGCAGCAATAATGATCAACAAAAATAACACCGACCAAATAACACGGTGCATCAAGATTTCAAAGGCAGATATATTCTGTAAAAGTTTAAAATAAATGGGTGCTAAGCCCCACATAAAAAACGCTAAACATGCGAAAATTACCCCTTTTCGCTGTTCAAGATTGGTAGGCATAAGTCAGGCTTTATAGATTAAAAACACTATTTTACGCCGCCTATTTACTGGCGCAACTAAAACGCGGCAAATAAACCCATGTATACCCAAACCACCTCAAGATGCGAGTTTCAGTTGGAATTAAAAGCGATTTAGGCAAGACATTGATTGCAAGTAATAGTGGTTCTATTGTTAAAATCAATAACGCAGTATAAATCGCTTTTAAACCAACCCTTTGGGCGCTCTACAGGCACTTACTCTCATCGTTGTTACTTCTTAAAAGGGACTGCCATTGTTGCAAAGTAACGCCTTGATATTAAGCACCTGTGAAACGCTGAATTCTGCATATTGAGGTCGTTTAGGTATATTGCTACAGACATCATCCAAAAAAAACACTAAAATGCTCGGCGATGAATACCAATACCGCAATGACTAACACCCCCGTTCGATCACCACAAGCCGTACTCAAACAAGTGTTTGGTTACAAGGATTTTCGTGATGGTCAAGAAGCGATTATAGCCGCAGCGCTTGACGGACAAGACTCGCTCGTCTTGTTACCAACAGGTGGGGGAAAATCACTTTGCTATCAAGTACCCGCCTTGATCCTTGATGGTGTCACTGTCGTCATTTCGCCGCTTATTTCATTAATGCAAGACCAAGTTGCACAACTCAAAGCACTGGGCGTTCAGGCCGCTTATATTAACAACAGTCTGCCATTCGAAGAGCAGCAAGCGGTGTACCAGCAACTGCATTACGGGCAAATAAAACTGTTGTACGTTGCACCTGAAAAAGTCTTACAACACGAATTTTTAGAGCGCCTTAGTCACCTAAAACTCGCTCTGTTTGCTATTGATGAAGCACACTGTGTCTCGCATTGGGGCCATGATTTTAGGCCTCACTATTGTCGGCTTAATGAGCTAAAACAGCGCTTTATGCATGTTCCGATGATGGCATTAACTGCCACAGCCGATAAAGCGACACGTTACGATATTATTGAGCAGCTACAGCTTAATCAGCCTTACGTACACACAGGCAGCTTTGATAGGCCCAATATTCGTTACACCATCGAAGAAAAATTCAAACCCATGGTGCAGCTGCTGCGTTATTTAAAAGAGCAGCAAAACCAAAGTGGAATAATTTACTGCACCAGCCGTAAACGTGTTGATGATGTTGCCGAAAAACTCGCTGATGCAGGCTTTAATGCCGCGGCTTATCATGCGGGGATGAGTAACGAACAACGACAATTTGTGCAGTCAGGTTTTGCCCGTGACGATATTCAAATTGTAGTAGCAACGGTTGCCTTTGGTATGGGAATTAATAAACCTAATGTACGCTTTGTTGTGCATTACGATATTCCTAAAAGTGTTGAAGCTTACTACCAAGAAACAGGCCGTGCTGGTCGTGATGGCTTAGCCGCTGAAGCGATAATGTATTTTGATCCGGCCGACATAGGACGCGTTCGTCGCTTTTTTGAAGATATCGAAGATGAGCAACGCCGCCGAGTAGAAGAGCAACGCTTTAATGCGATGGCCAGCTTTGCTGAAGCCCAAACATGTCGCAGACAAATCCTGCTCAACTATTTTAGCGAGTACAAACGTGAAACCTGTGGCAACTGCGATATTTGCTTAAATCCACCGACAAGCTTTGACGGCACGTTGGTCGCGCAACAAGCACTCTCGTGCGTATATCGTGCAGAGCAGCGTTTTGGTATTGGTTATATTGTTGAATTGCTGCGCGGGGCAAATACCAGCCGTATCCGCGATAATAATCACCACCAGCTGAGCACTTACGGTATAGGCAAAGATCACAGTGTGGAGTTTTGGCTAAGCATTTTAAGGCAGCTTATTCACCAAGGCTTATTAAGCCAAGATATAACTCAGGGCTCTTCACTGCGCTTAACCGAAGCAGCTCGTGCAGTACTTAAAAGTGAATACGCCCTGCAATTAGCCGAGCCACGCTTACAAGCCAAACACGTTTATCAAGATAAACTCGCGCAATTTAATTACGACAAAAAGCTGTTTGCTAGATTACGAGCTCTGCGTAAGGAGTTGGCTGATGCGGATGACGTTCCTCCGTATGTCGTTTTCAATGATAAAACGCTGGCTGAAATGGCACAGCTCATGCCGACCAATGATAGCGAATTTTTAAAAGTATCAGGCGTGGGGTTTACGAAGCTAAACAAGTACGGTTCTCCTTTTTTAAACACCATTCGCGACTACCTCGCCGCCCACTAGGATTACAATGACTAACCTTATTTATGACGCCGAGTATGAAATAATTGTCATTAACTCACGCGACCTGCCTAACGATGAAGATTTTGAACTGTGGGCTACCCTCTTTTTGCACGCCCCCGCAATTAAAATTGCAGACTTTGATGCCGGTGCCGATCGTCATCAGTTAAGGTTTCACTTTACAGATCATAGTTTTAATCTAAACTTTGAACATTATAGCGAAAGTGTTTGGATAAACGCTGAAGGCGTTGAAGCGGCGAGTGTTTTGCCAAAACTTCATCAGTATTTAGTCATGCAGTTACAATAATAAGCTAGACTTTTTCTCACGCTTAGTATGTAGTAGTTGCATAGCAAATAAACAACTAAGGGTGTAAATGGGATTTAAGCAGTCGCACTTTGTTGCTCAGATTTTACCAATGGTGTTACTTAGCGTAACATCGCATGCCTATGCAGAGCAGGTACTCGCTGACAATAATAACTACTGTCACAACCAACGCACTCTTAAAACGCAAGACAACAACTTACGTCGCCAGCTCGATACTGACAATCCCCTCCCCGAAGCCGGCGATAACCGCAAAATCACTTCCATTAAGCTTGAACAGCTCAATGTGTTCAATACCGCACTTGAAGAAGAAAACAACGCGTTATTTCGCTTTGCGAATCGTGCTCATATGACAACCGAACCCGAAGTGATTCACAGTGTACTGCTGTTTTCAGAAGGGGATATTTATCAACCTCGTAAGTTACTAGAATCAGAACGACTCTTGCGTAAACAAGGTTATTTATACGATGCACGCATTCATGCTGAACTTGATTGCGACGGCAACGTGAATGTTAAAGTCGTTACGCGTGACTTGTGGACTTTGCTGCCCGAAATTAGCTTTAGTCGCAGCGGCGGTGAAAACGAATCAAGTATAGGCTTTCGTGAATCAAACTTTTTAGGCTGGGGTAAACGGGTGTCTTTCTCGCGTACGCACGATGCAGACCGCACCGGGTATTTATTTGTATACGATGACCCTAATATCTTTTCGAGTCGCTACCGTGGTCGACTCGAATATTCAGATAACGATGATGGTAAACGCCATTACATCGATGTTAGTTACCCATTCTACTCAATTGATACTCCTTACAGTTACGGTGCAACTAGTTACTCAGACCAGCGCCGTGAGCCACTCTATTATCGCGGCGAAGTTGTCAGTGAGTTCGAGCAAAAAACCACCCTCAATCGCGCTTACTTTGGACATTCAAGTCAACTTGCCCGAAGCTGGACACAACGAATCAGTTTAGGAATAGAAAACCGTGAAGACACCTTTAAAGCCATTGCTGCCACCCAGTTACCTATCGCAGATGATCGCAGCCTAAGTTACCCGTTCATCAGTGCGCAATGGTTCGAAGACCATTATGTAAAAGTAAGAAATTTCGACAGTATTTATCGTACTGAAGACCTAAATCTTGGCTGGAATATTCAAGCATTACTGGGTTATTCAAGTAAAGATTTTAGCGATGATGCCAGCCGGACTATTTATTCTTTGTCTCTGTCAAAAGCCCATTACAGCGGAGATAATCAGCTATGGCGCTTTAAAGCTGATATAGATGGTTATTGGAACGAAGAATAAGACGATGTCGAAAATCTCATAACCAGTAGCCAAGTACAATACTATTTGAATACCAGTTTACAACAAAGCTGGTATGCCAAAGTGCGCCTGCAATATGCCAAAAACCTAACAGCCGATAAACAACTCACCCTTGGCGGCGAAAATGGTTTACGTGGCTACCCGCTTGATTATCAAATTGGCGATCGTAGCTTTTTAGTAAGTCTCGAAAAACGCTATTATTGGGAATATGACTTACTGCAACTATTTAAAGTCGGTGGCGCGGCTTTTTACGACATCGGCCGCGCTTGGTATAACGACAAAGATAACGGCACGAATGGTAATGTACTGCAAAATATCGGTGTTGGCTTACGGTTAGCACCCAGTCGAGCAAATGCCGGAACAGTCATTCACCTCGATATTGCTGCGCCTATCAACAAAAAGGACAGCGACATTGATTCTGTGCAATGGCTTGTCACCGTTAAAAATACTTTCTAAGATAGTGTTATTCGGTTAGTAAAGAGCTAAAATCTCGACGCTTAACATTAATGTAGGATCCCCCTTGGACTTCGAAACACTCTTTAACGAGCAATACCATTTAATCGTGACGATTATCGCGATTTTACTTTACCCATTACTAAGAAAAACCACAAAGAAACTGCTGTTAAAAGCCATCAAAGGTAAAGCAGACCCTCATCGTGTTTATCGTGCAGAACTGCTACTAAACATTATTCTCGCCATTGTAATGCTGTGCCTAGTGTTAGTATTTTGGGGCATTGAGCTGCGCGGTTTATTAGTTTTAGGTTCATCACTATTTGCTATGTTAGGTGTCGCCCTATTCGCAGCGTGGTCGTTATTGAGTAATTTAACCGCCTTTTTATTAATGTTCATTCAAAACGACTGTCGTGTGGGCTATTGGATACGTGTCATCGATGGCGCAAACTTTTTAGAGGGACGTATCATTGAAATGGGTTTGATGAACGTGGTGCTTGAGCATGTCGATGGTCACAAGGTTATTTACCCCAATAATATTTTTGTTACTCGCCCAGTAATGGTACTCAATAAAGCCCCTACTCCGAGTAAAACGCAATCAACAAAGCGTATTCTGGGACCCAAAAAATAAAGCCGCAAATGCGGCTTTTATTTTATGTATTGACGATGTCAGCAACTAATTATTGAGTTCAGCCGTTTTAAGCTCGTCTTCAATATCGCTTATTTCGTCAATAAAGGTTTCTAGCTGTTGCTCTACCAAGCTATTCGCATGCGCAAAGTAAGCAAGATGGAATACCGCATCGCCCTCATTTACAAGCGGCATGGTTTGCTGGCCAATTACAATGCCACTTCGTGGCGCTAATAGCTCAAGCTCAGCATCACCAAGTGGACTGCTGATATAAGCGAGCACTTGCCCTTTCATGACGCGCTCACCAAGGGATACTTGCGCACGGACAATACCATCAACCTCTGCACGCACCCAACTTGTTGAACTTGCAATCACTGGCTCTGGGAGTTTTTTCGCCCGCTTACCACGCACCATTTTTAAATGACGCATAACATAATCAACGCCTTGCACACCGGCTGCAATCGCAATGGGGTCGAATCGCAGCGCTTCACCCGCTTCGTAGGTTATCACTGGAATACCTAAATTAGCCGCTTCACTGCGTAAAGAGCCATTGCGTAATGAGGCGTCTATCACCGCTGGTGTACCAAATGCTTTTGCCATAGCCGCGGTATCAGGATCACTTAAGTTAGCCCTAATTTGCGGTAAGTTAGTACGATGAATCGCACCAGTGTGCAAATCAATAATGTGCGTACAGTGCATTGCCACCTGCGAGAAAAAGGCATTCGCCATTCGCCCAGCTAATGACCCCCGTGTTGAACCAGGAAAACTGCGATTCATATCACGACGGTCAGGTAAATAACGCGACTTATGGATAAAGCCAAATACATTCACTATTGGCACCGCTATAATTGTGCCGCGTAATTGTTCAGGCTCAATTTTTGCGAGCAATTGCCTTACAACCTCAACACCATTGAGCTCATCACCATGAATTGCCGCGCATACCATTAACACAGGCCCTTGCTGGACCCCATTAACGACTTCAATTGGAATATTAAGTGGTGAGTGGGTATAAAGCTTTGCTGCTTCAATCGAAAACGTTTTACGTTCACCCACACCAACCGTATCACCTAAAATTGAAAACGGAGTATTTTTCTTAACCTTTGCCACGCACTTTTCCTTTTACTAGAGCGCTTGTAAATCTTAGCCTTTACCACGTGTTGCAGTTCTTTTCGTTGCTGCATTTTTTTCAATAAAATCAACAATCATGCCTGCAATATCTTTACCCGTAGCGACTTCGATACCTTCAAGACCCGGCGATGAGTTAACTTCCATCACTAATGGTCCTCGTGCTGAGCGAAGTAAATCAACGCCCGCTACGTTTAAGCCCATTGCTTTTGCTGCAGCAACGGCTGTTTTTCTTTCTTCAGGGGTAATGCGAACCAATGTCGCACTGCCGCCACGGTGTAAGTTAGAGCGGAACTCACCTTCTTGTGCTTGACGCTTCATCGCTGCGATTACTTTATCGCCCAAAACGAAACAGCGAATATCTGCACCGCCCGCTTCCTTGATGTACTCTTGCACCATGATGTTCGCTTTTAAGCCCATGAAAGCTTCGATTACACTTTCTGCAGCTTTGCGCGTTTCGGCTAACACAACACCAATGCCTTGTGTACCCTCTAGTAACTTAATAACCACCGGTGTACCGCCAACCATACTTAGTAAGTCTTTAACATCATCAGGCTTGCTTGCAAACCCTGTGACAGGCATGCCTACACCTTTACGCGATAATAGCTGTAATGAACGTAATTTATCGCGAGAGCGTGAAATAGCCACTGATTCATTTACAGGGAACACGCCCATCATTTCAAATTGACGTAATACTGCACACCCATAGAAAGTCACTGACGAGCCAATACGCGGAACAATAGCATCAAAATCTTTTAAATTTTCGCCGCGGTAATGAATTTCTGGTTGATCAGAATTAATGTTCATATAACAACGCAATGCATCAATCACTTTTACTTCATGACCACGTTGCTCAGCTGCTTCAATTAAGCGACGTGTTGAATATAAGTTTTGGTTGCGAGATAAAATACCAAGTTTCATAGTTAAAACCTTTACTGACAAACTCACACACTGAGCGTGCTATGAGCGCCTTTTATAATAAATGAGATAAAGCCGGATCGACGACTATGCGATTTTCCATTGCTGTACGCCCTAACAACATTCTAAACTTCATTGTTGAACGGTTACTTAAAGTCACTCTAACGGGCCAGCTTTGGCTTCCTGCGACTAACGTTGTTTCTATAAAGTAACGAAGCTCTCTTTGACCACTTGAACTGGTCACATACTTACGCTCCATCACTTTTGCACGACAGTGGACCACAGTATCCACATCATCCTGCAGAGGCTGGGTTGTGAATTTCACCCAGTTTTCGCCATTTTCTGAAAACTCTTCAATATCAAAAGCATGAATACACGATGTACGCGCCCCCGTGTCCACTTTTGCTTTGATTTTATCAATTCCTAAATCAGGAAGGCTTAGCCATTCGCGCCAGCCAACGATAATTTTTGCACTCATTAATGTGCCCTCTATAAAAAAGTGTCTTATACGCTACAGAGCTAGAAACACCAACAAAATATATTCATCTCATCGATAAATCGATTTCATTAATATAGTCTTGACTATACTAATGTATATACTCAACTATATCGCACTATTTGTAAAATGAGAGTTCAATATGATCAATGGGTTACTTCATGTCTTAATTTTAGACGAGCAAGGCGGTGCACGTGCTATTGACAATAGTACCGAGCTGGAGAATTGGCAACCCGAACATGGAAAACTTTGGGTTCATATGGATTACAGCCAAGCTGACGCTGTAAAGTGGCTTGCTGACAGTAATTTCCTGACTGACTATGAATTAGCATCCCTGATTGCGGATGAGACGCGTCCACGCCTAACAAAAGTAACCAACGGTTCGATGCTCTTTTTACGTGGCGTTAATTTAAATCCCGCACAAAGCCCAGAAGACATGGTGTCTTTGCGCTTATTTATAAACGAAAACGTTATTATCACAACCCGCAAACGCCGTTTACTCTCAGTGCAAGATGTTGTTGCAACATTTGATGACGGTAACGGTCCATGTTCAATTTCAGAGCTTGTGTGTCAATTAGCGCAAAATCTTACATCGCGTATGCAAGGGGTCATTGATAGCCTTGATGACACGTTGGATATATTTGAAGACGAAATTGATGAGCCAAGCAAAGGTTTTGATAACCAAGCTTTAGCACAAATGCGCCGTCAGACCATCGCCCTAAAACGCTATTTAAGGCCACAAAAAGAGGCCCTTATTACGTTGTTAAACAACAAATACAAGTGGTTAGATGAAGACGACAAAGCCCGTTTAAACGAAACAACCAATATGTTGATTCGCTTTTTAGAAGAGCTAGACAGCTCAATTGAACGTGCACAAATTATTCAACAGACTATTGCTAACCAAGTGTCTGAACAACTTAATCAGCGTATGTATGTGATGTCGGTCGTTGCAGCATTGTTTTTACCATTAGGCTTCTTAACGGGCTTACTTGGTGTCAATGTGGGCGGCATTCCGGGCACGGAAAGTCCGTATGCATTTAGCCTATTTTTAATCTTCTTAGTGGTCCTTACCGTTGGTATTGGTATCTACTTTAAGAATAAAAAGTGGTTATAAGCCTACCTTAGCGTGGCTCAACAGATTTGATTAAATCAAGGCGAACGCCGTGTTCGCCTTTTTTTGTGCTCAAAATTAAGTGCTCACCTTCAGGACTTATAATCTGTAAGTTAATCGCTTTGCCATTTACTTGCTCGCCTGAGTGCAATGTAATCTGTAAGTCTATTGAGTGCATACACCACAATTCGAATTGGTCGTAATCACCACATGCAATGGGTTGATAAGTCATGTTTTAAAATCATGAAGATAAAAAGGATATAAACAGTGTAGAAAATAACAAAAGAAGGAGCAAATGGCGCTCTCGGCAGGGATCGAACCTGCAACTCAGCCTCCGGAGGGCCACGTGATATCCATTTCACCACGAGAGCACATTTGTCGTTGTCAGTACCAACTCGCGATATCAGCATGACAACCCGGCAATGATAATGGCATCTTGCTATAAATGCTAGCATTGAACACTTTACATGCTTATAAATTCAGCAATTTTCATTAAAACACTTCACATTAAGGCAGAACCACGGTATTAACGTATACTTATAAAATTAATAACAAGGTGGGAATTTGATCATGAGTTTAATGTCAACAGAGCAAGTTGCAGAATTTTTAGGTGTAAAAGTAGAACGCGTGAAACGACTTGCTCGCGAACATTTACTGATCTCGAAATCACAAGATGACAAAGGTGAGCCTTTGTTCGAACACGATGATGTAAAAAAATACAAAGAGCTTGCCGAGCGAATTGGTGGCCTTTAGCGTTTTTGCTGTTTAATGAAGTGGTGAAGCTGCACAAGCAGTGGCGCCACTTTATCCATTGCCCCTCTTTGCTCGTACCAACAAATACACAATAATAAAAATAGCCCCTGAAATGCCGCCAGCTTGTTGAGCGAAAGGGTAAATTCGTGGTGGGCTGATACAAGTGTTCGGTATTGTTCAAGCAAAGCTTGCTGTTGTTCAGTATTCAGCTGAAAACTGACTACTAAGGCTGCCAAATCAAAATAAACATCATTACTTTTGGCATATTCGAAGTCAATTAAAAACATACCGCTATTATTCACAATGATATTTTCTTTAACCAAATCATTATGGCAAAAGCCCATATCTTTTGGTGCATTAGCAATATAAGCGAGTGACTCTTCTATTAATGTAAGATGCTGTTGGTAGCGAGTGGTGTGTTGATAACAATTAATTTCATAAGCGATGTCCATTGGCTCTGTGAGCAAGGGATACAGGTGCAGATTGACTAAATCTGGCAGTAAACTGTCACAAAAATCGCCGCTGGCAATACGACCTTCAACATAATCGAAAATAGCCGTGTCTGTGGCTTGTTCTAGCCAAAGAGGCGCTGGGCAGCAACTTTGTTTAGCAAAATGTGTTTGAGCAGCCAAGCCTAGTGCAGGCCAATGGTCGCGATAATGTTTTACCAAATAGCTATTGGTCGCTGTTTTTACTAAGTAATTATCGTTACTTAACCCTTCAACCAATGGACTGATTGACGTAATCGTTAACGCGGGATCAAAACGCGAAAATAGCGCGTTTATTTGTTGTTCTGTTTTCATTTAAAGTTGAGCTAATGGCTTAGCTTGATGTTGCTCATACTCTTCATACCAGGTTTTAAACCCCCACGCTGCCATAATGGTATAAAACACAAACAGCACCAAGGTCGGGTAATACCCTTTTTCAAAGTACAAATACATGGAAGCCGCATCTATAACAATCCAGTATAGCCAATTTTCAAGAACTTTTTTGGCGACAAGGTAGGTTGTAACCACAGCAAAACAGGTGGTAAAGCTGTCTAAATATGCAAAATCTGCATGCGTGTAATTGGTCATGATGAAACCAATCACCACCGAGGCTAATGAGGTAGTAAATAAGATCACGACATGCTTTTTTAATGACCACGAAACAATCGGCAACCGGTCTTTATGGTTTAAACCTCGTCGCCAAATTACCCACCCATACACAGCCATGTACATGTAGTATAAGTTAAGCAGCGACTCCATCAATAGTGCGCCATTCCAGTACATTACGGTGTAAATAAAGGTGCTTGCAAACGCGGCAGGCCAACACCATAAGCTCTCTTTAATCGCGAGCAACAAGTACGCCATCGACAACGCCACTGCAATATATTCCCAGTGCGACATTGCCGTAAAGCCAGAGAAAGTTTCGGTTAAAAATTCCATATCACGCCGTCGTTATCGATTACTTAATCATCGCTTGGCGACAAATCACCGTGTAAAAATTTACAAACAAAAATTGCTTTACCAAACTCTTCATAAGAGCGCTTAATTTCAGTGTTAAGTACAGACATGACTAAGTCGTAATCACCAAAAATCTGTGTAGATAGCGTATTAGTAATCACTTTAAGGCCATCATAGCTGTTTACGCGGTCAATAAAGCCTTTAATAAATGGAATGTAATCTTGATGAAGTGGGTATTTACTAATCTCTACAGAAAGTTTCATTTTAAGCTACCGAGTTTTTTAACAGTGTCGCATTGTAACCCGCTTATAGCGACAAGTCATGGCTAAGGCTCGTATTTAGTGTAAAATCAGCCCTATAAATTAAGAGGAGTCATTATGGCACGCCGCATTACATACACATTTAAAAACCAACCTCGCGAAATCAACTTTTCTAAAGACAAGTACCGCGACATGTACCACGCCATTGCGGCAGCTGAGGGAATTGACTTAAGCAATTATTTAAAGATGGAACAACAAATAGAAATGACCTCAAAAGGCTCTGCGGCAGTGCGTAATTTTCGTGATCAAGAGTTTGCAAAAATGGGCTTTAGCGACATCTATTTTATTAAAGAGTAACGTGCTTCGTTACTCTTGATACTCATAGCTGACTCGCGGAGTAATATTACACAGTAGCTCGTAAGGTATGGTACTAGCACACTGCGCTATTTCTTCGACAGGCAGCTCTGGGCCCCACATGATTACTTCGTCACCCACTTGAATATTGTCGCCATTATCGCCAATATCAACTGTTATCATATCCATCGCGACGGTGCCGACAATACCATAGCGTTGTGATTTAATGATCACCGGTGTGCCTTGTCGTGCATGGCGAGGATAGCCATCACCATATCCCATCGCGACAACCGCAAGCTTGGTTGGCTTATCACTGCACCAACGGCCTCCGTAACCAACACACTGCTGCGCATCAACATCGCGAATCGCAATAACGCGTGTTGTTAAACGCATCACTGGCGCTAAACCGTGTTCTTTACCCACGCCATTTAGCATCGGCGAGACACCATAAAGCATTAACCCTGGGCGAACCCAATCACCATGCCCATGCGGCCATGCTAAAATACCCGCTGAGTTTGCTAAACAGTGCTGCTGAGCTTTGCCATCCGTTAATGAATCAAATAACGCTATTTGCTGGGTGGTTTTCTCATCGTTTACATCATCAGCACACGAAAAATGCGTCATTAATTTAATATCATCACGTGCATTGTCACTTGCTTTTAAACGATGATAAAACGATTCAAATTGTGATGGTGCAATCCCTAAACGGTGCATCCCTGTATTAATTTTTAACCAACACGCTATCGGTGCATCCAACGTGGCACTTTCAAGTGCAGCCAATTGATTTTCATCATGAATAATGGTCTGAAAGTTATTCGCTAGCAAAATAGGTAAATCGTCTTGATGAAAAAAGCCTTCAAGTAAAACGATTGGTTTTGTTAAACCTCCCGCCCGCAGCGCTAATGCTTCATCAATACGTGCCACTGCAAATGCATCAGCGGCACTTAGGTGCTGGGCAATTTTAACCAAACCGTGGCCATATGCATTGGCCTTTAACACCGCCATCACCTTGCAATCGGGCGCAAAGTGCTTCACTTGCGCTAAGTTATTAGCCAGTGCTTTTAGATTAATTTCGGCGATGGCTAAGCGCATTAATATTCGTCATCCATAGCTGGGCCCGCGTAGTTATCAAAACGTGAGAATTGACCTTGGAACGTAAGACGCACTTTACCGATAGGCCCATTACGTTGCTTACCGATTATGATTTCAGCGACCCCTTTCTCGGCACTGTCTTCGTTATACACTTCATCACGATAAATAAACATGATTAAGTCGGCATCCTGCTCGATTGAGCCTGATTCACGTAAGTCAGAGTTGATTGGCCGTTTATCAGCACGTTGCTCTAGCGTACGGTTAAGCTGCGACAGGGCAATTACAGGGCATTGTAGCTCTTTGGCAAGGGCTTTTAATGAACGCGAGATTTCGGCAATCTCTAAGGTACGGTTATCAGATAAGCTCGGAACGCGCATTAGCTGCAAGTAGTCGACCATGATCATACTAATACCGCCATGATCACGTGCGATACGACGTGCACGCGAACGTACATCGGTCGGTGTAAGGCCCGATGCATCGTCAACATACATCTTCCCTTTTTCCATCAATAAGCCCATGGTTGAAGAGAGGCGAGCCCAATCATCATCATCTAATTGGCCTGTACGTACTTTAGTTTGGTTAATACGACCGAGTGAGGCAAGCATCCTCATCATAATTTGTTCTGACGGCATCTCTAGTGAGTAGATAAGCACGGGTTTGTCTTGCGTCATTGCCGCATGTTCAGCTAAGTTCATCGCAAACGTGGTTTTACCCATTGATGGACGTGCAGCAACAATAATCAGATCTGAAGGCTGCATACCCGCGGTCATTTTATCTAGATCGGCATACCCTGTACTTACACCCGTTACACCATCTTGTGGCGATTGATATAATTCTTCAATCTTATCAACCGTTTTTTCTAGAATGCTGTGTAAGCTTTGTGGACCTTCGGTACTTTTAGTACGTTGCTCTGCAATTTTGAATACTTTACTTTCTGCAAAATCGAGCAAATCATGGCTTGTGCGTCCTTCTGGACTAAAGCCCGCTTCGGCGATTTCGTTTGCAACACCAATCATTTCACGAATAACGGCACGTTCACGAACGATATTTGCGTATGCGTCGATGTTGGCAGCACTGGGAGTATTTTTTGCGATTTCAGCAAGGTAAGCAAAGCCACCCACATTGCTCAGCTGATTATTTTTTTCTAAGCTTTCAGAAATGGTGATCAAATCAATCGGGTCGCCTGCTTCTGCAAGACTCACCATCGCTTCAAAAATCAACTTATGTGTGCGGGTATAAAAATCCTGCGAGACAACCAACTCAGCAACACGGTCAAACGCTTGATTATCAAGCATTAAACCACCTAAAACAGATTGCTCAGCTTCAATTGAATGGGGAGGAACTTTTAACGTATCGACTTGCTTATCTGGTTTAGCCATATCTTCACAAAACTTAAATTGAATGGCTCTATTCTATCGACTTGCAAAGGCTGTGCAAATAGAAAAGCGGGAAATCTTCCCGCTTTATTGTAATTAAGCTAAACCTTGGTAACTAGACATATTACTCAGTGCTTAGATTAATGACGCTCACCTTAGTGATTATTTTTGTTTGCGCAGTTCTATGCGACCACTAATGGTATCCATTTCAATATCAGCGTTCCCGCCATTGACACTAAACTCAAGATCACTCGATGGCCCATACTTCGCTTTTATTGCTTTATCATCACTTAGCTCATTAACAATTTTGCCGTTTGCATGTGCTTCTATTTCAAACTGGGCTGATACGTCAGCTGGGAAGTAAAACTCTGCATCTCCACTAACAGATTCAAAGCGCACATTTGCACCGGTGAGTAATTTATTAATATGCACTTCGGCTTCGCCGTTCACCGTATTGATACGTAGTTTTTTAATTGCATCAAATGCAAAGTCGATATTACCGTTTACATTTTCAAGGCGCACATCTTCGGCTTTGGTTTTTGACTTGATATCGCCATTTACTGCTGTAAAACGCAGCGTACCTTGTGAGTTTTTATCATTAATTTCACCATTCACCGTTTCAAAACGAATATCACCGTTTAGGTCAATCGCATTGACATCACCATTTACCGTTTCAAAACTCATGTTACCGCTAATATCCTGCACCGTTATATCACCGTTCACAGTATCAATGTCGGCGCCTGCTGCCAGCTCTTTGGCACTGACGGTCACATTCACCCCAGCAAATTCGAGCTCACTGCTTTTTGGCATATAAATCGTTAAACGTGAACCGTCGCCTTTGTTCCAGCCACTTATGTTACGTGGCATTTTGACAATAAACTCGACGCGGCTTCCTTCCACATCTAAACGATAACCGTCGGCTTTATTATCTAATTCACCTTCGATTTTTAACACCGGTTTATCCCACCCTTCAATACGCACATCACCACGTTGGTTTTCAATAAAAATGCGCTTATTCGCAGGTATATCAACCTGTTCATTGATTGTTTGTCCTGCCATTGCCATCAGTGGCAGTAATCCTAATGTTAATGCGAGTAGTTTCATGGTTATCACTCCTAAATCGTTTGCCACTTAGGTGCATGCACCTTATTAATTAAATCAAGTTGTTGCTGATAAACCTGCGACAGCATTTGTAATAACGCAGGATTTTCAGGTTCATTTTCCAGTGCTTGCTTAATGGCACTCTCTGCTTCTTCTAATTCTTTAAGCTGCTGCTGCCAATTGTCGGTAAGTGCAGGTTGATTCTGATATTGCACCAACAAGCCCTGTTTTTGCTTCGTAAAATAATCACTCATGGCTATCATCGTATTCGGCTCGGTCTGAGCAACAAACAATTGCACGCTAAGCAGTGCCGCAACACAGCATGCAGCAACGGCTGCAAGCTTATTCCACGTAAAACGTGACTGTTCAGCTTGTTGCTCTGTAGGGTGAGCAATTGCACGCTCAATACCCGGCCATAAGTTTTTATCTGGGCCGATATCTTGCTTAGGTTGATTAAGCGAGTCATTTAAAAACTGTTCAAAATCTGGCTTACTCATTTTCATACCACTCTTTTAATAACTGCCTTGCACGGTGAAACTGCGATTTACTTGAACCAACGGCCATATCAAGCATGCTGGCTATTTCTTCATGGCGATAGCCTTCAATTGCATGGAGTACAAACACCATACGCGCTCGTTCGGGCAATCTGAGTACTAATTTATCAAGGCCATTTAAACCCTGACAGTCCGCTGCACTTTGTTCATCCATGCCACTTTGCTCAAAGCTCACGACTTTCTGTAACCAGTTTTTATGTTTACGAATATAGCTAATCGCAATATTACTCGTCACGCTGTGTAACCAGGTCGTAAACTGTGAGCGCCCATCAAAATTGGCGATTTTGTGCCACAACTGTACAAACACTTCTTGTGTTGCATCTTCGGCGTGCTCTTTATCTGCAATAAGTCGTAAACAAAGGCTGTAAACACGTTTCACATGCAACTCATAAAGTGCTGCATAGGCAACTTGATCGCCGCTTTTTACGCGCTCAATCAAGGTGTGCTCACTTTGCTGTGCAAACGCTTGCTCTGCATCTATCAACATCCTGGATGTTGTCCTTTATGATTATTGTTGTGAATTTAGTGTATTAGACGTAAGGAGGGATTCAAAAGGTTTAAATGAAACTAAATATTTTTTTGAGCAAGTATCACCTTGCTCGAATTAGGTCATTATTGTGCGGGGCTCGGTTCACTCTGTGGCGGTGTTTTGTAGCTCCAGCCTAAAAACACAATCCGTGCAGGGGTTGACGGTTTCCCCCCATTTTGTACTTTAAGTAGACCCGCATCATAGTGCGCCCCACTGCCGCCTGTTGAAGTGATCACCGCACCACGAACACTGCCAAATAGCTCGCCACTTCCCGACAATTTTACCGTGGTAAGCGGCGCATAAATTGCGGCATACAAGTTTGCAGCGCCACTAAATTGCACACCATTCACACCGTTAAATGACGAGTAAAACGACAGCGATGGATGCCCACTGGTCGTTAATCCTTCTTGTTCAGTGATCACTTTAGCACCGGCACCAATATTAACTTTTCCCGTTATTAATACGGTAAGACTGCTGTCTTTTTTGATCGTCAGGGTGGTATCACCCCCCATTGAAAAATCACCATCTATCAATAAGATGACATCGCCCCCTGAGACCTCCATTTTGCCATCACTGGTCATTTTCAAACCATCTAAAGCAAATACATACTCTTTAGAATGGCTCCCATGAGATTGATTTTGAATCTTCTTATCAAACAAAAATACATCAGCTAAGGTCGGCACAATAATTTGGCTGCCACCATTGCTGTGAAACCCTTGTTCAGTATTAAACTTAAATAGTTGAGTTGGCCCAACCGAAATAGAATCATACCCAGTGATACCAGCCATTATGTCAGTCATTTTTTCGGGCAAAATTAAAGGGTCACAGTTGGTATCAGGGTTACTCGGATCGTAATCAGGTGCCGTAGGGTCGGCTACAGTGACGGGTTCAACATTCGGGTTTATATTAAATTTACTATTACTGTAATGTACGCCGTCTTGCTGGTTATTGTAGGTGTCTTTAAAGTCACCTGTACCGCCATACATGATATCGAGGGTCTCACCTTGAGTATTATCAATGTAAGTAGACCATTGCATTGTGGCATCACCATTTGCTCTTACTACACCTGAAATGCGGCCTCCTCGGTGTTTATAGTAGCCCCGGGTATACACATTTCCATCGACTCGCAGACCACTACCTGGAGAAATATACACCCCCGTATTAGAGTGAATATTACCTATAATGGGCGATGACCCGTTTAAGTAAATTACACCACTGGCTTTTACATCACCTCTAATTGGCGAGTGTCCTGAAAGCACTACATCAGAGTCACCGGCAATAGTTGATACATCACCGTCGTTCGATTTAGTTTCTTCGTAAGTACCTTGGCTTGAATCATAGCTGTCGATACTTCCACTGCCCGACAAATTAACCCCTTTACAGCCAACCATCGCATTGGTAAATACCGAGCTGCCTTTGGCACCTTGAATGCCAAAGCGTGCGACTAAATTACTCTGTGCATCGCCTTCAAAGCGCTGCCCTAGGCTGGCAATTTCAAGCTCGCCATCAGGGTTTTTAGCAAGGGTTGCACTAAAGGTAGCATCACTCGCAATAATGCCAGTACCAGACGCTAAATTCGTTTTATTAATTAAATCATCAACCGCTAATACGCCTTCACGATTCAGTGTTTGTTGTAATAGTTTAGCTTGCTCAAACACCCCTTTTTCGGCTAGCAAACGGCTGTTTAACTTTTTCTGAAAATTACCGCTCAAACGTTCTTGCACAATATTTTCACGCAGTGAGCTCAGCACCACAAGACTGGCCATGCTCGTTAAAATCAGCACTGTAATTAAGGTAAAACCATGTTGCTTATTAAACACTGCCACCATCATATGCCTTCAGTAAGATTGTGTTTGTGAGCGCAATATCGATATTTATACCATTGCCGAATTGCCCAGGTAATTGCTCTGGTTTCACACTCACCGTCACTAATTCACCCGCGATATCAAACGATAAGCTCTCGACCCCTGTTAACAAACGCTCCGCAGCCGCGCCATTCAGTGAGCACATTAAGTTATTATCGTTTAAGCTATAAACTTCAGTAACTTGCACTGCGGTAACTTGACCATCACAGGCAATGACACCAGCAGGCTGAGTGATGGTTATCATGCTTTTATCAGCACTAATAACCGGGGTTATTTGAGTTTGCTTAATGCTGCGATTAAACACTTTACTCGTGTAACGAAGCACCTCTTGTGCATTTTCGAGCTCTTTGCTCACCTGAATCGTGCCTTTAATCGCCGAGTAAGACAAACTAATCCCAGCAAGTAAAAATGCTCCCGCAGCCAGCGCCACCATTAACTCGACTAAGCTAAACCCTTTTGTATGTTTTATCATTAACACACCGCCGACAAATCAGGGAAACTCGCATTCAAACTGATCTGGTTCTCAGCATTATCAGTCATGCGTTTATCGACCCAACTAACATTAATTTGCATGTCATTATTGTATACAGCAGGCAGAGTTAGTTCGTAGTCACTAACCTGTGGAGAAAGACTCGCTCTAAAGGTCGCATCTTGAAATAAGCCGGGGTTGGTTTTTTGAATATCACAAATATGCGGCCAAAGTCGCTCTATGCTGTTTTGACCTTGAATAAGCGACACCGTGTAATGAAAACTGTTAGTAGCATACTGAAGCGATTTAAGTTGAGCAGCAGCCAACCCTAATAAAGCGATTCCGGCGATTACCACAGATATCATGACTTCTAGTAATGAAAAACCTTGCTGCTTAATCATGCACATCCTCGCTCTGAACTTTCAACTAACCAGTTTTGGCCACTTTTTAGTACACACATTACATAGTCAGTGGTGTTGCTGTGATTGTCTTTAATATCTATTTGCGCTTGCTGGTTAACCTCGCCACTGGCACTCACGGTCAAGGCTGCTAAATCAACCGTTATGCCAGATTTGGTTACACTAAATTCTTTAAGAACCGTGGCCACGCCCGCTTCATTTAGCGTTACCTGCCAGCGGTTGTTATTAACGACTAAGTTAATTTGCCGCTCACGCTTTACTGCTTCACTGCGCGCATATTTATAGACACTATTTAGTTGATTTGCGGTCGTTACAACGCGATCTTGCAAGATTTGCTGGCTAAATGACGGGAAAGCAAGACTAGCCATAATACCAATAATAACCAGTACGACCATTAATTCTATCAGTGTAAATCCGGCCTTTCGTCGCACTTCAACTACTCCCAACAATCATTCTCTGAGGCGGTGTAACTGCCATTATGTTTCACAGTGAGATCACCACAACGATCACTTGCTTGCGCCGAACCAGACTTTGGTGATGCTTTTAAACTATAACCACGGTTTTTAAAGTCACTGATTGCACCGGCGACTTTATCTGTAGGGGTGTAAGTGAAAGTATAAAAATCAGTATTTTGTGCCGTAAATGCGTTAGGGTAACCACCATTTCTTGAATAAATACGCTCAAGACTCGCGCTATATTGCAATAACTCTTGTTGTATGTCGGCACGGCGACTGCGTTGCATTTGTTCGGTATAAACAGGTAACGCTACGCTATATAAAATACCTAAAATAGCGATAACGATCAGTATTTCAACAAGTGTAAAACCACGGTGTTTTCCCGATGATGATGTCTCCTTCAACTTTCATTCCTTACAACTTTGTTATGAAACCACTATAAATGACAGCGCTGTCACTGTCAATTTAACCAATTCTAACTAACTAACCTGATTATACTAACTAAAAATAAAAAATTAAGACAAAAGACTGTTTGTGTTTAAAATAGGTAAACAAAACCCCATTTCATTAAACATTAATGCAAATAGCACAACTATTGACAGGAAAGCAAAGCAAAAAGAGTAGTTAGTTAGTAAGTAAGTAAGTAAGTAAGTAAGTAAAATTTAGATACAAAAAAGCCGCGCTTAATAAAGCACGGCTTTTTTTCTACTTAATATTGCTATTAAGCTTCAGCGATAACGATTACTTTGATAGTAGCCGTAACGTCTGAGTGTACTGCGATTGCAACGTCAAATTCGCCAGTCTCACGGATAGTACCTAGAGGTAAACGAACTTCTGATTTTGCAACTTCAACGCCAACAGCTGAAATAGCTTCAGCGATGTCGCGAGTACCGATAGAACCGAATAACTTGCCTTCGTCACCAGCTTTAGAAACTAGTGTAACTTCAGCTAATGCTTCTAACTTGTCAGCGCGAGCTTGAGCAGCAGCTAGATCTTCAGCGATCTTAGCTTCTAACTCAGCACGACGTGCTTCGAAAGTTTCGATGTTAGCTTTAGTTGCAGGAACTGCCTTACCTTGTGGGAAAAGGAAGTTACGTGCGAAGCCAGATTTAACTACAACCTGGTCACCTAGGCCACCTAGGTTTGCGATCTTGTCTAGTAGAATAACTTGCATGTCTCTACACCTTTTAAAAACTGTTAATCCGCTGCTTACTTATGTAAGTCAGTGTATGGAAGAAGGGCTAAGTAGCGAGCACGCTTGATAGCAGTTGCTAGCTGACGCTGATATTTAGCGCTAGTACCTGTGATACGGCTAGGTACGATTTTGCCACTTTCTGTAACATAGTTTCTAAGAGTAGCTAGATCTTTATAATCGATTTGTTGTACGCCTTCCGCTTTAAAGCGGCAGAACTTACGACGTCTGAAATAACGTGCCATGAGTTTAATTCCTCAAAAAATTCTTTCTATATGCTGAGCATGCAAGACCAATTGGCTTAAACCATTTCGGCCTTCGTGTCGGTTTAAAAAACCCGTCACTTGCACTTGTTGCCCAACGTGCAATTGTTGAGTCTGTTGTTGCATTGGCGTGCCACTGGCAACAACTTGAAGCCTGACATAACTATTACGGTTAAGGTCTGCTTCAACTTGCATCGATTTATGTTCAAGAACAAAAATACAATGCGGTATACCAGCAGGGCTTTGACTATATTTTGGGGTTTTACATACAACCCCAGATAACGTCAGCTGATTCATAAAAGGATTAACCGGTTGGCTCATCTTAGTGTCTCAACTGCAAGCGCCATGCTTGGACTCAAAACGATTAAGCAGCTGGTGCTTCTTTCTTCTCTTCTTTCGCAAGAGGAGATGCTTCAGTTACAGCGTCTTTAGTACGCATAACTAAGTTACGAAGCACTGCATCGTTGTAGCGGAAAGTAGTTTCTAGCTCGCTGATTACTTCAGTAGGTGCTTCAACGTTCATAAGAACATAATGAGCTTTGTGAAGCTTGTCGATTGGGTAAGCCAATTGACGACGGCCCCAGTCTTCAAGACGGTGGATAGTACCACCAGCTTCAGTGATAGAACCAGTATAACGTTCGATCATACCAGGTACTTGCTCACTCTGATCAGGGTGAACCATGAATACGATTTCGTAATGACGCATGGATATTCCTTACGGTTAATAGAGCCTTCTACCGTTTCGGCCAGTCGGTTTAAGGCAAGGAATTAAATTTAATAAGCCGAAATGAGCGCGCATTTTACGCTTAGATTGATAATTAAGCAAGATAAAACAGCAAGCCAAGTTGCAATCTTATAAATATTTGCAATAGCTTAATTTTCTAAGGTAGTTAAGCATAAAACAAAAAACCCAGCCGAGGCTGGGTTTTTGAGATTCTGAAAAACTAAAATTACTTGATTTTAGCTTCTTTGAAAATCACGTGTTTACGAGCTTTAGGATCGTATTTTTTGATTTCCATTTTTTCAGGCATGTTACGCTTGTTCTTGTCGGTAGTGTAGAAAAAACCAGTACCAGCAGTTGAAACTAAACGGATCTTATCGCGCATGATTCAGTTCCTTAAACTTTTTCGCCACGAGCACGGATTTCTGTAAGAACCGCGTCGATGCCTTTTTTATCGATAATACGCATACCTTTAGTCGTAGTGCGTAATGTTACAAAACGTTTTTCACTTTCAACCCAAAAACGGTGAGTTTGTAGGTTAGGTAGGAAACGACGTTTAGTCGCGTTTCTCGCGTGTGAACGGTGGTTACCAACCGCTGGACGCTTACCTGTAACTTGACATACTTTAGACATGTCTATATATCTCCAATAACTTCGCTCGAGCTTAATTTTCCCTTAGGCCATGTATTTGTGCCCCGGGATAAATCGAAGGGCGCTCTTTATACAGCTTATACAGGCAAAGATCAAGTAACAGATCTTATCCAATCAGCTCATGTGTAAATTTGATAGCGGCTAATTATAATGATCGAAAGCCCTTAGGGAAAGTAAAAACTGCATTTAAATTAAACTAATTTCTAAAAACAGCCTAAACTGCTCATTTTTAACACACTCTCTCGGGCATACAGCCTTATATAAGCCCTCGCTCGGCAAAAGAAACACAATTTTTACCGCCCACAATGATGTGATCCAGCACATTTATGTCAACCAACGACAGCGCTTGCTGTAATTTTTGCGTTATGAACTTATCGGCTTGACTGGGTTCTGCCACACCACTTGGGTGGTTATGAGCCAAAATAAGTGCCGCTGCATTATTTCTTAATGCGGCTTTAACCACTTCGCGAGGATAAACAGATGCGGCATTAATTGTGCCATAAAATAGCACTTCATCTTTAATCAACTGGTTTTGGCTGTCTAAGTACAGCACCATAAACACTTCTTGCTGTAACCCCCGTAGTTTAATTGTTAGGTAGTCGTACACCGACTGAGGCGAATTAAATACAGCCTCTCTATGGCATTGCTCGAGCATGTATCGCCGGCTCAGCTCTAATACGGCTTGTAATTGTACGTACTTTGCAGCACCTAGGCCCCTTTGTGCACAAAACTCATGTTCTGTGGCATTAAACAAGTTGTGCAATGTACTATTTATACGCAATAGATGCTCAGCCAACTCAACCGCGTTCATGCCTGGCACGCCAGTACGTAAAAATATCGCTAATAACTCAGCATCTGAAAGCGCTTTAGCTCCCTGTAAAAGCAGCTTCTCACGTGGTCTCTCTGCCAATGGTAAATCCGTTAATGGCATCATTTGTCCCTAAAAACATTACTTTGGTCATTAAACTGTAATATAAAATCCAGTTTTTTCCTGTCTTTAAAAAAGAAAACTTCATGCAATCGGCAAAGATTTGCTATCGTTAGCCCATATCGACAAAGGTAAAATTTCACGTAATGACAAAATCAGTTAATAAAAAAATCCTGTTAGGTATGAGTGGTGGCATTGCAGCCTATAAATGTGCAGAACTTGTTCGTCGTTTAAAAGACGCGGGCTGCGACGTTAAAGTGGTCATGACCGACTCAGCCAAACATTTTATAACACCACTGACAATGCAAGCTGTGAGTGGAGAAATTGTCTCTGATTCATTACTTGACCCTGCAGCCGAAGCAGCAATGGGACACATTGAATTTGCCAAATGGGCTGACCTGATTTTAGTCGCCCCCGCAACCAGCAATATCTTAGCGAAAATGGCGATGGGCATTGCCGATGATTTACTGACTACGTTATTGTTAGCCACACCTGCTAAAGTAGCGGTTGCTCCTGCAATGAACCAACAAATGTATGCTCACCCAGCGACTCAAGCAAACCTTAGAACTCTCAAAGATCGCGGCGTCGCAATTTGGGGACCCGGTAAAGGTGAGCAAGCCTGTGGTGATGTAGGTGCCGGAAGAATGTTAGAGCCTCATGAACTAGTGGCGCTGTGTACGCAACCAGACATTGAGCCATTATTGGCAGGTAAAACAATCACAATTACCGCTGGCCCCACGCGTGAAGCTCTCGACCCTGTGCGTTATATTTCGAATCATAGTTCAGGCAAAATGGGTTATGCCCTTGCAGAAGCAGCGCTTGCTTTAGGTGCTAAGGTCAACCTTATTTCAGGGCCCGTCGCAATTACAGCACCCGCGAATGCAAAGCTCACCAATATTGAAAGCGCTGAGCAACTTTTAACTGCGTCGATGGAACTTGCGGTGCAGTCTGATGCTTTTATTGGGTGTGCTGCTGTCGCCGATTACCGCGCAGCCGCAATTCAAGATCAAAAAATGAAAAAACAAGGTGACGAACTCACGCTCACTTTAGTCAAAAACCCTGATGTGATCGCAAACGTAGCTGGGCTTAGTAAAAACCGCCCTTACACTGTTGGCTTTGCAGCAGAAACGCAAGATGTGGCTAGCTACGCCCAAGGTAAATTAAAAAACAAAAACCTCGACATGATCTGCGCGAATGATGTGTCAAAAGAAGGTCTTGGCTTTAATTCTGATCATAATGCTTTAACACTGTTCTGGCATAATGAGCAGCTAGATTTAGCCATGGGGAGTAAAAAGGATCTCGCGATGAGCGTAATGACTGAGCTTGCCAAGCGTTTGTAAAAATGCTGGAAAGAAGCTGAATAAAACATTAACATAAGCGCCTCATTTGCACAAAAAATGGCTTGTCTGACTCTACTGAGCACAAGTAATAAATTATAAGAAAGGAATGGTCATGCCTGCGACAAAAAGAAGTAATCGCAAAGAGCAGATTCTGCAAGCACTCGCACAAATGTTAGAAACCAGCCCAGGTCAACGTATCACCACCGCAAAATTAGCGGCTGAAGTGGGCGTGTCTGAAGCTGCGTTATATCGTCATTTTCCGAGTAAAGCACGGATGTTTGAAGGCCTAATAGAATTTATTGAAGATACGCTGTTATCACGCATTAACCTCATATTAGAAAATGAGAAAGAAAGCCAAACCCGTGTTTATAATATCTTGCTGTTATTATTAGCCTTTGCTGAGAAAAACCCAGGAATTACTCGCATATTAACCGGCGATGCCCTGCAAGGTGAGCAAGAGCGTTTACGCGAACGAGTGCAAGGCTTATTCGAAAAGCTTGAAACACAATTTAAGCAAGTATTGCGTGAGCGAAAACTACGTGAAGGCAAAGCATTTCAATCAGACGAAACCACGTTAGCCAACTTCTTACTTGCCTATGTCGAAGGTAAGATGAATCAATTCGTGCGTAGCGACTTTAAAGCAAAGCCAAGCTCACAATTTGAAAAGCAATGGCCAGAATTACAAAAAATCTGGTTGTAAAACAAGCTTTATAAGCGCGATGTCATATCGCGCTTAATCCCCCACCTTTTGATTGTCCCCCATAAGCGAGTCCTCGTAGCTCATTTCTCGTAGCGCGTTTCACGTAAGTAATAACTTTAACCCACCTTAGGAAACTGGCAACTTATCGTATCTACTCGAATTGTTTATTAAAAACGCTACACTGGGGCATAAACTTAAAAACAATGAGAAAGGTAAATGAAAGCGCAATTATCACTTTTGAGCTTAGCCTTGGTGACTAGCCTAGGCAGCACACAAGTCAGTGCTAAGGAAGCCCTGCAATTTAAAGACGTATTTGATTTTAAATACGCAAAAGGCACACAACTGTCTGAAGATGGCCGTATTTTAACCTTGAGCGCAGACCCTTATCGCGGCAATGCACAAGGCCAAGTATACACGCTTAATAACAATGCCTTACTAAGCACCGTTGAACGCGGTACGCGCCCTACTATTAATAAAGCAGCAAACTGGGTCGCGTTTACACAAGTACCAACCCTACTTGAAAAAGAAACCACCAAGAAAAAAGATGAGCTAAAAAACAACCTAGTTTTAGTGAATACTAAAGGCGGTGAACAACAAACGTTTAACGATGTAAAAGATTATGCGTTATCAGATGATGGCGTATGGCTTGCTTACCGTCTTGATCAAAAAGCAGATAAAACTGAGACCAAAGACGACCAAGAAAAAGACGAAAACAGCAGCGAAATCAAGCCAGACAAAAAAGATAAACGCTTTGATTTAGTGCTTGTTAACCTTCAAGACAAAACCACTCACACTATAAATAATGTATTTAGCTATGCGATTAGCAGCACTGGCGAGCAATTATTAGTAAGCCAAAGCTTTAGTGATGGTGCCGACAACCAAATCGTATTAGTCGACTTAACAAATAGTTTTAATACCAGTGTATTAATTGATGAGCCAGGTGTGGTTGCAAACAAAATTGCATGGCAACCTAACAGCAATACCGCAGCGCTTTTAGTGGGTAATTATGTAAACGATGATACAAGACGTCGCGACCACAGCTTACAGCTTTTAGAAAACGGGGCTCTATCAACCATTAACTCTGCAGATAGCAGCTGGACTATCGGTAAAACAGCCTCACTCACATGGTCTGAAGACGGTAAGCGTCTATATTTCGAGAATCACCCAAAACTGGCTGATAAAGTAAAAGCCAAAGAGTATACAGACGAAGCCTCTTTATATGATTTCGATACAATTCGCGACCATAAAGGCTTAAATGTTTGGCACAATAAAGACGTTGAAATTAAACCTCGTGAAGAACAACAGTGGAATGAGGCTAACAAACTTCGTCACTACCAAGCGGTTTACCACGTAAACGGTAAACAGGTTGTACAATTAAGTACACCCAATATGCCCGAGGTATCACTTAACACTAATCGTGACGCGCTTTTAGGCTACTCAGACCTGCCGTATTTAGAGCGTGTTATGTATGGTGGTTTCTTTGCTGATTACTTCAGTGTTGACGTTAAAACAGGTAAACAAACACCTATCGTCAGTGACTACCCCTTTAGACCCAGCCTTGCGCCAAATGGTCAATACGCGGCATTTTTTAAAGACAGCCACGTTCAGCTAAAAGACCTAGGTAACAACAAAGTTTCGACGTTATCTAAGGCAATTAACGCTATTTTTGCCGATGATAAGCATGACTACCCATCACCTCAACCGGGTTATGGTTTTGCAGGCTGGTTAAACGACAGCAGCCAAGTACTGGTTTACAGCAAATTTGATATTTGGGCTTTTGATGTCGCAACACAAAAGGCAACGCGCTTAACACAAGGTAAAGAAACAAATACCCAATATCGTGTTATTAAACTTGATAAAGACCACGTTGGCTTTGCTAAAGACGACACATTATTACTAAGCGCAACTAACTTACAAGATAAGCAAACCGAAATCGCTAAGCTTGACTTAACAAGCAATAAAGTAAGCAAAGTACTGTCGGGTAAAAAGCGCTATGATGTGGTGAAAAAAGCTAAAAATGCCGACAAATACCTCTTTACTGCGCAAACGTACCAACAATTCCCTGATTACTACCAAGCAGATTTTAGCTTCAAAAACCCACAGCGTGTGACGAACCTAAACCCGCAAATTAGCAACTTTGCTTGGGGCGAAAAACCTGAACTTATTAGCTATAAAGGCTTTGATGGTGAAGACTTACAAGGTGTTCTAATCAAGCCGGCAGGCTACAAAAAAGGCGACAAAGTGCCCGTCGTTGTGTACTTCTATCGCTATATGAGCCAGCGCATGTATGACTTCCCGAAAATGGAGTTAAATCATCGCCCTAACTTCCCTATGTTTACTTCGAATGGTTACGCCATTTTCTTACCGGATATCCGCTTTGAAATTGGTCACCCAGGTAAATCATCGACTCAAACCATGATCAACGCGACTCAAAAGCTGATTGATTTAGGCATTGCCGATCCTAATAAAATTGGTTTACAAGGTCACTCATGGGCAGGCTACCAAAGCGCCTTTATGATCACCCAAACAGATATGTTTAAGGCGGTTGTATCGGGTGCACCTGTATCTAACATGACCAGTGCTTACAGCGGTATTCGCTTAAAATCAGGTCTTGCGCGTCAGTTCCAATACGAAACGGGGCAAAGCCGCATTGGTAAAACATTATTTGAAGCACCTGAACTTTACATCGAGAACTCACCGGTATTCTTTGCAGATAAAGTAAACACACCTATTTTAATTATGTTTGGTGACAAAGATGACGCCGTGCCCTGGCACGAAGGCGTACAGTACTATTTGGCACTGCGTCGTGCAGGTAAAGATGCTACGTTCTTACAGTATGAAGGCGAGCCACATCACTTGAAGAAATTCCCTAATCAGGTGGATTTTTCAATTCGCATGATGGAATACTTTGACCATTATCTAAAAGGTAAACCCGCCGCTGAGTGGATCAAAAACGGCGTACCCTTTATTGAAGAATAAACAATAAGCTGAATATCAGCTTATCTTCCCCCTTCCAGAGCCAGCATTGTTGCTGGCTTTGTTCTATAAAATCAATCATTCCATCTATTTTTTCGATTTTATCAATCGATTTAAACCCCAGTTTGTAAGTGGAAAGTTAACCAGAACAGCTCTATATTTCACGCAACTTCCAACTGGAGACAACACAATGTTAAAAAAATCAACCTCAGCATTTTCAAAAGTCGCTGTTGCTGTTTCATTACTCATCGCAACAAATGTACACGCCACTAACGACATCAAATCAAATCAATTTTGGTGGCCAGAGCAACTCGACTTAAGTCAACTGCGCGCACACGGCGCTGAATCAAACCCAATGGGTCCTTACTTTGACTACAAAAAAGAATTTTTAAAGTTAGACCTTAATGCAGTGAAAGCCGATATTGAAAAAGTGCTGACTGACTCTCAAGACTGGTGGCCTGCCGACTACGGTCACTATGGTCCATTCTTCATTCGTATGGCGTGGCACGCATCAGGTACTTACCGTACATTCGATGGCCGTGGTGGCGCTGGCGGTGGTCAACAACGTTTCGACCCACTAAACAGCTGGCCAGATAACGCCAACTTAGACAAAGCGCGTCGCTTACTTTGGCCTATTAAACAAAAATACGGTCGCAGCATCTCATGGGCAGATTTAATGGCGCTAACAGGTAACGTGGCACTTGAATCAATGGGTTTCAAAACCTTCGGCTATGCCGGTGGTCGTGAAGACGATTGGGAGCCAGATTACGTTTACTGGGGCCCTGAAGGCAAAATGTTAACTGACGAGCGCCGTGACAAAAAAGGCAAACTAAAAGGCCCATTAGCGGCGGTTGAAATGGGTTTAATCTATGTGAATCCAGAAGGTCCACATGGCAACCCAGACCCACTTCTTGCAGCTGATGATATTCGCTTATCGTTTGGTCGTATGGCAATGAACGATGAAGAAATCGTTGCACTTATCGCAGGTGGTCACAGTTTTGGTAAAGCACACGGTGCGAAAAAAGCGACTTGTTTAGAC
This sequence comes from Pseudoalteromonas sp. bablab_jr011, assembly GCF_016464045.1. Classification (NCBI taxonomy): domain Bacteria; kingdom Pseudomonadati; phylum Pseudomonadota; class Gammaproteobacteria; order Alteromonadales; family Pseudoalteromonadaceae; genus Pseudoalteromonas; species Pseudoalteromonas sp. bablab_jr011. The sequence continues at coordinate 94,715 of NZ_JACDWU010000097.1, forward strand.
AAAGAACCCGCCGCAGCCGCTATCGAAGAGCAAGGTTTAGGTTGGAAAAACAAGTGCGGTAAAGGTCACTCAGAAGATACTGTTACTTCAGGTCTTGAAGGCGCATGGACCGTGACGCCAACGCAATGGTCAATCAACTACTTACAAAACTTATTTGCATTTGAGTGGGTTAAAACAAAAAGCCCAGCAGGCGCAACACAATGGATCCCAGAAAATGGTCAAGCGTCTAACCTAGTGCCAGATGCGCACATTAAAGGTAAGCGTCATGCGCCTATCATGTTCACAACTGATATCGCGTTAAAGGCAGATCCCGCGTTTCGTAAAATTTCAGAGCGTTTCTTAAACGACCCGAAAGAGTTCGAACTAGCGTTCGCTAAAGCATGGTTCAAGCTAAACCACCGTGACATGGGCCCACGCGCTCGTTACTTAGGTGACTTAGTGCCAGAAGAAGTGCTAATTTGGCAAGATTACATTCCTGAAGTTGACCACAAGCTAGTTGATAGCAAAGACATCGCGTCACTTAAAGCAAGCATTTTAGATTCGGGTTTATCTGTATCTGAACTGGTACGTGTGGCGTGGGCATCAGCAGCAAGCTACCGCGATACTGACATGCGTGGTGGTGCAAATGGGGCACGTATTCGTTTTGCTCCACAAAAAGATTGGCCAGTAAACAACCCGAAAGAAGTGGCAAATGTGCTGAGCAAGCTTGAGAAAATCCAAACTAAGTTCAATAAAAATGCAGCAGGTGGAAAAGAAATTTCACTGGCAGATATGATTGTTCTGGGTGGCGCGGCTGCTATCGAAAAAGCAGCAAGTGATGCAGGTTTTTCTATTGCAGTACCATTCAAGCCAGGTCGTATGGACGCATCGCTCGAAATGACTGACGTTGAATCGTTTGAAGTACTTGAGCCTACGGCAGACGCGTTCCGTAACTACTACAGCTCAGCATGGAAATCACCTGCTGAAATGTTAGTTGAGCGTGCTGATTTACTAAGCTTATCGGTGCCAGAAATGACAGCACTACTAGGTGGTATGCGTGCCCTTAACGCTAATACTAACCAAACACAACACGGTGTATTCACGAAAAAACCTGGCACATTAAGCAACGATTTCTTCGTTAACCTACTCGATATGTCAACGAAGTGGTCTAAGTCATCTGAAGAAGGTGTTTACGAAGGCCGTGACCGTCAGTCAGGCAAGCTTAAGTGGACAGCAACACCGGTAGACTTAATCTTTGGGTCTAACTCAGAGCTGCGCTCTATTGCTGAAGTGTATGCATCTGACGATGCTAAACAAAAGTTTGTTGACGACTTCGTTGCAGCATGGACTAAAGTAATGACGCTAGACAGATTCGACCTACGTTAATACCAATACCAACTCGCTTAATTCAGTATTATTGCGCGTTGGTATTCATTTTTCGCAACCCATTAAGCCGCTTTTACAGCGGCTTTTTTTATTTTGGATAAAATTCGCTCGACAATGCAGCTGATTACGTTAAAAATAACACTTTATTACTAAACAATTTAGCCATAGGCACCAAGGATGATCGCACGTTTATTATTACTATTTTTTATCAGTCACTCCTTCTTTGCCTTTGCACAAAATAGCCCTACCACATCCGTTGACTCTGTTATATCACTCAACAATGAACAGGTTAACTTAACACGTTTCGATATGAGTTATTTTATTGATAAAACAGGAAAAATGACACTGTCGCAAATACAAAATCAAACATTCACAGCCAGTAAAAATGAGCTCACTCTGGGCACCAATGCCAAAACAACGTGGTCAAAAATAACCGTCAAAAACAACGACAGCGATACCTTACGTTTATTTATTCACAACCCCGATGCTTACCATCTAGAAGAGGTAGGATTTTACGAAACCCACAATGGGCAACTCATTAATCAATCTGAAATTCAACTAGATACATCGGGTCCAAAAGCCAATATGTTCGGCGGCAGTGCTGTGTTTTCGTTCTATATTGCCCCACAGCAGCAAAAAACCATTTATGTAAAAAGCGTTACTTTTTCGCATCAATGGTTTGCTCTAAATATTTATAATGAAGAGCATTCAAAACGCGCCCTAGTTGGCAACGGCAACTACATTGCATTACTGGTTGGCATGATGCTAGCGCTGATGATCTATAACTTTTTCTTGTACTTATCGGCACGTAAAATAGAAAATATTGTTTACGCCCTGTATTTAATATCGGGCACGGTATGGGTGGCGCTTTCGTATGGCGTAGCTGCTAACTTTTTTGGCATTTTTAGTGCTGAAGTACTGCAACTTAATTCTAGTTTGCTCAGTATGCCCAGCTTTTTAGTAATTTTTGTGATGCTAATTTTCGAGACTAAAAAGCATTACCCAAAAGAGCATATAGCCCTGTCGCTCATTCTCGTATTACTGGTTGGCGACTTTATTTACAGTTTATTCGATGTCGTTGGCGCACTAAAACCAGCCAGCACCCTTGCCGCAATGATGATGACCGTCACCTTTGGTGTCTCTATATCACTGTGGCGAAAAGGGGATTCACTGGCCAAATATTTTTTACTTGGCCATTCACTGTTCGTTATATTCAATATGCTGGCCGTGCTTTATTACAAAGGTATCACCGACGCGAACGTGATAAACAGTCATGGCGTCGGCATAGGTATTTTACTCGAAGCATTAATGATGGCGTTTATATTGTCTTACCGTATAAAAACGCTCGAAAAAATCAAAGCACAGCAAAAAGAATTAACGCGCCTTGTCGATACCGACCCAATGACAGGCCTGTATAATCGACGCTACTTTGATAGAAAAAGTGAAGAGCTCATTGCTGCAATGGCAAGCAATCATCAAGAGTTAACGCTGATCATCGCCGATCTCGACCATTTTAAAGCCATTAACGACACTTATGGCCATGATATTGGCGATAAAGTCATTATTGAGTTTGCAAACATACTCACTACACAACAACGAAAAGACGATATAGCCTGCCGCTACGGCGGTGAAGAATTTGTACTTTTACTGCATTGCAGCCTACACGACGCCAAAGCCGTGGCCGAGCGCATCCGCGAAAAAGCAGCAAACACCCGCATCAAAAGCAATGATGCTCAAGCCGTAAAGTTTACCGTAAGCCTAGGCGTTCACAGCGTTGCCCATGCCTCAACCACAATAAAAGAAACCCTATCAATTGCCGACAAAGCCCTTTATAAAGCAAAAAACAATGGCCGAAACTGTGTTGAAGTAGCGGTGTAAGCGAGTTCACATAACGGCAATGAACAAGTTATTCACCGTAGGTCGTTTTATACAACTGCACATTTAAAGCACTTCGCACACACTAAGCCCAACTCATAAGCAAAAGCGGAATTGGCGCAAAGCAGAGCGACTAGAGTCTATCATCAACAATACTGCCCTGCTGCAAAGCCACAGCTCCAAGCGTATTGGAAGTTGTAGCCGCCTAACCAGCCTGTCACGTCGGTAACTTCGCCGATAAAGTAAAGGCCGGGTGCTTTTTTGGCTTCGAAGGTTTTTGAGCTTAACTCATCGGTGTCTACACCGCCTAGCGTGACCTCTGCAGTGCGATACCCTTCGGTGCCGTTAGGTTTTATTTGCCAGTTGTGGATGTAGTCGTGCAGCGCATCTATTTGCGTGTGGGTTAGCTGATTAACATTACAATCAGGAATAGCTTTGGTGTCGTGCAGCATCTCTACAAAACGCTTTGGCAATATCGTCGCGAGGGTATTTTTTAGCGACTTTTGGCCTTGGCTTTGACGCCACTCTTCAAGCTGCTGTTTTAAATCGATCGCTGGTAATAAATTAATATACACACTCTGCCCTGCGCGCCAAAATGAGCTAATTTGTAAAATAGCAGGTCCCGACAAACCACGGTGAGTAAAGAGTATGTTTTCTTTAAATTGTGTACCGTCTTCACTTGTTACCACACACGGAATACTGATCCCCGACAGTCCATCAAAACGATCTTTATCGTGCTGGTGCAAAGTGAATGGCACAAGCGCTGCCATTGTGGGTAAAACCGTTAAGCCAAATTGCTCAGCAATTTTGTAGCCAATGGGCGATGCACCCAGTTTTGGCATTGTTAAGCCACCCGATGCAACCACCAGCGATTCACATTGATAAGTATCTTGCTCGGTTATTACCTCGTACCCTGCATCAGTTTTTGTGACGCTAAGCACTTCGTTGCGCAAGGCTATGTTCACGCCCGCCCACTCACATTCAGTCAATAAAATATCAACAATATCTTGAGCGCTGTTGTCACAAAATAATTGACCCAGTGTTTTATGGTGATACGCCAAACCATGGCGGTCTACCAACTCAATAAAGTCGTGTTGGGTATAGCGACTTAAACACGACTTTACGAAATGAGGGTTTGTACATAAGTAATTATCTGGACTGGCATTTTCATTGGTGAAGTTACACCGTCCACCACCGCTGATTAAAATTTTACGGCCCGGCTTTTTACCCATATCAAGCACTGTAACCGCTCGGCCTCGGTAACCTGCTTGTGCTGCACACATTAAACCTGCGGCACCGGCGCCAATCACAATTACATCTACTTGGGTCATTACGCATACTCATTAAAAAATTTAGCTGATTATAACAAGTTATTTTATACGCGGTGTTAACAGAAAGGTGTTTTTACAAAAAAGATAAACCTAAAAAACGAAATAAAGCAAAAACTCTAAATAGAAAAATTAAAACTTTAGAATGAGAAAACCACCTTAAAACCCAGTTAAAAGTCAGATTTAGCCATCTATACACTTGTTTATAACTAAAATAGAGACAAACATAACAAAACGATATTTTAACTTAATTTACATTTATTTTACCTTTGTCCCCCTTCGCGAAAAACATTGCGAAGAAACTTATAACAATCTAGGGATCATTATGACAACTAACAATAACTTAAAAAAGTGCGCAATCGCACTGAGCCTCACTGCGTTGTTTGGGACGACGGCAGCGATGGCAACGCCAAACCAAATGATGTCACCGTCTATGGCGGAAACAGCCGCTAAGCTACAAGGCCAAGACGGTTTTGGTACACAATTCATCATTAAATACAAAAATAACAATGATGAAATGATGACTATGTCGGCTGCAGAACAAACGCCGATGCTAATGAATAAAAAAGCGCAGGGCTTTGTTAAAAACTTCACAAGTAAAAAAGGCCAAGTGAAAGCACAATACGTGCGTGCAATGGCAATGAGCAATCACCACGTTATGCGTGCTGATAAAAAGCTATCAGCTGAAGAAGCTCAAGAGTTTATGCAAGAAATGGTTGCAACGGGTAACGTTGAATACATCGAAATTGACCAAATGTTAAAGCCATTTGCAACGCCTAACGATCCACGTTATTCAGATCAGTGGCATTATTATGAGCAAGCTGGTGGTTTAAACCTGCCTACAGCATGGGATACAGCAACAGGGAGTGGCGTTGTGGTTGCGGTACTTGATACGGGTTACCGCCCACACATTGATTTAAATGCCAACATTTTGCCGGGTTACGACATGATCTCTAACCTATCGGTAGCAAATGACGGTGGCGGTCGCGATAGCGATGCACGTGACCCAGGTGACGCAATTAGTGCTAATGAGTGTGGTTATACACACGGCGCACAAAGCTCAAGCTGGCATGGTACGCACGTTGCGGGTACTGTCGCTGCTGTGACTAACAACGGTGAAGGTGTTGCGGGTGTTGCGTATGACGCCAAAGTTGTGCCTGTACGTGTACTTGGTAAATGTGGTGGTTTAACATCAGACATCGCCGACGGTATCATCTGGGCATCAGGTGGTTCTGTATCTGGCGTTCCTGCGAATGCAAACCCTGCTGATGTTATCAATATGAGTTTAGGTGGCAGCGGTTCATGTAGCTCTACAACACAAAGTGCTATCAACCAAGCTCGTAATAACGGCACTGTGATTGTAATTGCAGCAGGTAACGATAACGACAACTCAGCTAACTATAATCCTGGTAACTGTAATGGCGTAGTAAACGTTGCGTCAGTTGGCCGTAACGGTGGCCGTGCTTATTACTCTAACTACGGTAGTAATATTGATGTTGCTGCACCGGGCGGCGCGCAAAGCTTTGCTAACGATTCAGAAGGTGTGTTATCAACTCACAACTCAGGCTCAACTAGCCCTTCAAGCGACAGCTATCACTATTCACAAGGTACGTCGATGGCTGCCCCACACGTTGCCGGTGTCGCTGCGCTTATTAAGCAAGCGAAACCTTCTGCAACACCTGATGAAATAGAAAGCATTTTAAAATCAACAACTCGTGCTTTCCCAGCAACATGTACTAGCTGTGGTACTGGTATTGTAGATGCGGCAGCAGCGGTTGCTGCGGCGTCGGGTACTACACCTCCACCGCCAACAGGTAACGTGTTAGAAGATGGTCAAGCTCTTACGGGTCTTAGTGGTGCGGCTAGCAGCCAAACTTTCTACACAATGGAAGTTCCAGCAGGTGCTACAAACGTAACATTCACGATGAGTGGTGGTACAGGTGATGCCGACCTTTACGTTCGTGCAGGTAGCGCACCAACAACATCAACATACGATTGTCGCCCATACAAAGGGGGTAATGAAGAAGTATGTTCGATTGATAACCCAACTGCAGGCACTTATCACGTTATGCTTAACGGCTACTCTGCTTATTCAGGTGTGAGCCTAGTGGGCGATTTAACAACATCTGGTGGTACAGGTGCACCTCAAGCAGGTGGCGGCACGGTTACTGATATTTCTGCAAGTGCGGGTCAGTGGAAACACTACACACTAGAAGTACCAGCAGGCATGGCAAGCTTCACTGTCACGACATCTGGTGGCACTGGTGATGCTGACTTGTTTGTTAAATTTGGCAGCCAGCCTACAACATCAAGTTATGACTGTCGCCCGTACAAAAATGGCAATGCTGAAACATGTACATTCAGTAACCCACAAGCAGGTACGTGGCACTTAAGCTTAAATGCGTATCGCACCTTTTCAGGTGTAACACTTGATGCACAATATCAGCCTTAATGGTTGAATACTCCCGTTTCCCCTGGGACTTTTAGCCGGACTCTCGTCCGGCTTTTTGTACTTATAGCTTTTCTAAAATAGCCTCAGCACGACTTACTGCAAACTCTTTATCTTGTTCAACAAATAAGCCTGCTACCGTTTGGTTTTCTACGATCATTGCATAACGCGTCGAACGAATACCACCAAAACTCGCGGTGTCTTTATCTAAACCAAGCGCTTTAGTAAAACTGGCATCACCATCAGCTAACATACGAATGTGTTCAGCGTTGTGCGCCTCACCCCATGCCTTCATTACAAACGCGTCGTTTACCGATACGCAGTAAATAGCATCAACACCTTTCGCCATAATTTTATCGGCAAGTGCCACAAATTCAGGTAAGTGTGCATTTGAGCACGTTGGTGTGAAAGCACCTGGCACTGCAAATAAAACCACTTTTTTGCCTGCAAACAAAGACTCTGTTGAATGCGTTTGCATTCCTTCGCTCGTTAGTTCTGTTAGGCTTGCTGTTGGTAAAGTTTGGCCTTGTTCAATCATCATAATTCCTTGAAATTTTAGTATGAGTTCAGAGTATATACCCAAACGATACATTGCAGCACATGCTTCATTTTACGATACACAAAAGTGCGTGATATCTGCGAAGCCATTTTCGGCTAATTACAATCCTAAGCTACGTTTAATGGTATTCATTTGCTGTTGTAGGCGCTGTTGAATATCGCTCACAAGAACATTTGATTCGCTTACTTGGCCTTTCATGCTGAGCATTGACTGACTAAAGTTTTCGAGCAAAGCATTTTGCTGCTTTGCAAGCTCCATGGCATCAAACGCGACTTTATTGGCGTCTTGTGCATTTTCGGCAACCCCTTCTGAGTTGCGCTTTAACTCTTGGGCATTTTGCGTTTGTAACTCGGCATCACTCGCAAGCGCACTAATTTGTGTTGATACCATGGTTGAGTTTTCACTTAAGCGATTAAGCTGGCTGTTAATATCATCCAGTGAGCCTTGGGTTTGTCTTGCTAATTTACGCACTTCGTCAGCGACAACGGCAAAGCCGCGACCATGCTCTCTTGCCCGCGCCGATTCAATGGCGGCATTAAGTGCCAGTAAGTTAGTTTGTTCGGCAATATTTTTAATGACTTCGATCACGTGGCCAACATCATTTACGCCACTTAATAGTGCTTTTAAACTTGTTAAACCTTGCTCTACACGTTGCTCAGTGTGTGAGCTGGCTATGAGCATGTTGTCAGCAAACCCTAAGCTTTGCTCCATGGCATCAAATGTGTGCTTGGCATTGTCGGCCACTTGGCTATTTATACTGTTAACTTGCTCGCCGATATGCTGAATATCATTGAGTAAAGCTTGATTTTGCTCGACCTGTGTTCGGCTCGCATCAGTTTGCTGACCAATCGTGTGGAGGTGTTCGCTCATTTCTAGCATAAAGTCATTAATGACTTTAAGCATTTGCGCCCGTTCTTCGGCTTCACCGCGTTGACGCTCAATTAGCTGGTTAAAGTAATGTGCTATTTCGCCCACTTCTGTCTTGGGGTTATTACTTTGAATATTTTTTAGTTCGTTGCTTTCAATTAAAAATGCAAACCCATCACGTAATTGACGCAGTGGATTTAGCACTTGATTACGCTGTACAAAGTACACGCCAGCCGCTAACACCACTAACATGCCAATAGCAAAGCAAAACACAATAAAAACCTGTTGCTTAAGTTGCCCTTGTTGCTCTTTTAATTTTTGCTCGGCACCGAGTACCGTACTAGACAGCGCGTTTATTTGCGCACGTAATGCTTGCATGCCTGTTTGGCGTTGCTCTGCTTGCGCGATGGTCGACGCTAAGTCGCGCGGAAAGCGCTTAGGCCAGCTGCTTAGCTCTGCTTTTATGTCGCCTGCTAAGTCTTCAGCCTCTTCGCCAAAAAATAAGGCGTCTTCGTCAACCTCGCTCATGACCCCTAAATTATCAAGTTGCGCTATTTTATTGGCAAGGGTGTTAAGGTTCGCCACACTTTGATTAAGGCTGGTTTTGGTGTCTTGATCAAAACTAACAATGAGTTTGTAAGTATATAAGGCAAGGGTCGTTACTTCGCTGTAGTAATCACTTGCAAGTTGATAATACTCAAGCGCTAATGCAGTTTGTGGCTTGGCTTGTGTTGCATAACCCACTAACGATGATGCCGACCCTGCCATTTGCCTGAGTGAATTATCAAGCAGCGCCATTTCGTTACCTGAAAGTTTCCCCAGTGCTCGGTATTTACCGTTAATGTCTTTATCTAATTCGCTGAGTTGTGCCGTTAGTTGGCTTGCGAGCTCGTTTGGTAAGCTTGCTAAATGCTGTTTTTTAACATCGCTGATCAGGGTAGAGGCTTGATTTAAATGTTGGCTATCACCTTGCTCTAAATAATCATCAAGGTGGCTTTTTAAATCAATAATAATGGTGTTTTTTAGCTTGTTGTAAGCGTTATCTTGTTGCTCTAAGCCGAGTAAGGTTTGGCTTGCCCAAAACAAGGTGGCCGCCAGTAAGATACTGGCAAGAGTGAGTAAAACGGCTAATAACCGAGTAAATGATGACACGCGCATGAACTACATTCCCAAAAGTCGTTACGCGCGTAGAATATTAACCTTTTATGACAATTTGATGTAAACTATCCAAATTAACGTCAAATGTAATCACAAATTAATACTTAATAACTGCACTACACCATGGCAGCTTTTACATACACATCAAAGCGGTTTTTCTTGGTTTTGATTTGCATGCTGGGGGTTTTGTCATTTAAAAAAGGCGCGTAATCAGGTCGCTTAACAACAACCCGCTTAGTAGCTAATGGATACGCAAATTCGAGTAAATCGTCTGCATCGTTGTCCGCACCCACCAGCTCTTGGAATACACGCATTTCTTTTTTAACCAGTGCCGACTTTTCTCGATGTGGAAACATAGGATCTAAATAAACAACATCTGGTACGTTGTTACACTGAGCCAGTAATGTGTGGCTTGAGCCAAACACTAAGCTCATTTTTTCTTTCATCCATGGACCAATATCAGCATCGTTATAGGCTCGCTCTAGGCCATCGTATAATAACGCAGCAACCACAGGATGGCGCTCATGCAAAATTACATGACAACCTAACGACGCAAGCACAAAGCCATCTCGGCCAAGGCCTGCTGTTGCATCAAGCACAACGGGAGTGGCTCCTTTATTTAAGCCCACCGCTTTGGCTATCGCTTGACCTTTACCGCCACCAAACTTGCGACGATGCGCCGCCGCACCACTCACAAAATCAACATGAATAGCGCCCAGCTTCGGCTCATCCTTTTTTTTAAGGCTTAGGCCCTGATCGTCATAGTGCAATGAAAAGCCATCATTATTTTTAGCCCATTCGGCTAAACCGAAACGTTGCTCTATGGCGTCTAAATAAGGACGCATTTCTTTAAAAGGACAATGAATTACCACAATTTACTCCGTGAACCGAATGCAACGCAAGTATATACCCAAACGTATTTAAGATACATGGTTCACAGGTGTGCAAAGTAAAAGTTACGTCACTATTTAAATCGCTAAAATAGCTCGATATCTGTTTGCGAGGTGACATCTTCAGTATGGCGTGGCTCTGCAATTTTTTGCAGGTTTTCTAGTAACTCATTACGCGATTCAATAATGTGTTTAAGCTGATATTTAATAAATGCTAAATCATCATTAAGCGATGCAAATAACAACTGGGTTTGCTGTAACTGCTGAAGGTGAAAGACCACTTCATCACTGCTTGATACGTTACTTTGTTCCACTGACTTAGTTAGCTCAACTAATTGTGCGGCAAACTTTTCGACAGCCCGCTCTCGTGAGTCACTATTTTGATACATCTGTTCCGACAGCTCATTAAAAGCATTACCAATTTGCTGTGCTTGGGCTAACGCGCGCTCGTTCACTTCCATATCTTGTACTTTGGCGTTAGTCACTTCGAGAATATGCGGAAACAAATCTTTGTAACGCCCATAAAGCTGCGCATCGTCTAATGGCATGTTTTTTACTAACATCGATATTTTTGGGTAATTAACAATGGTGCGATGCCCAAAATCAACAAAGCGGTTTGCGTCACGGTGTTTTTCAAGTAGCTCTTGCTCAAGCGGACATACTCCACCTTCTGCACTGCAAAATACGCCGATATCTTGATACCAGAATGCAAGAACCACATCGAGATCCATCGGATTAAAAAACTCAAACATGTGTTCAGACAACGCTTTAATATCATGCGCATGATAACTTTGCCCTACGTAACGCATTATACGCCCCATATCGCCCGAGTCTGTCATGGCTATTTCGGCGGTGATCTGCGCACGTTCAACATCACTTTTTAACTTTTTAGAGTGCTGACGATATTGGTATAACACGCGAATACGCGCCATAAGTTCTTCAGCGTTGAACGGCTTAACAATGTAATCGGCTGCACCGGCATTGTAGCCCTTAACCCGGTCGGGCAATTCGGTTTTACCCGATAAAAACATCACCGGTGTATCTTTCGTTTGTGGGTGTGCTTTAAGTTCAGTGCATACTTCAAAACCCGTTTTGCCGGGCATTTCAATATCCAGCAAAATAATATCTGGATTATATTTAAGTGCCTGTCTTAATCCTTCTTCGCCATTTTTAGCATGGATCAATGTGCAAAAGCCCGAGAGCGACTCTTCGATGACATGATGTACGTATTTATCATCATCAATGGCTAACACCAGTTTTGACATGCTTTATTCCTGTAAATGCTTTTCTAAAAAGCATAGTACGCAAGATTGATTTTGCTAAGATTTATTAATAAAAAAAGCGCCTTACGGCGCTTTCATACAATAATAACTTAGGCTGCAATACCACTGTGTCTGAGGAGTGCATCGACTTGAGGTTCACGACCTCGGAACTTTTTAAATAATTCCATCGGCTCTTCACTGCCCCCTTTTTCTAAAATGTTCTTTAAGAAAGCGTGACCCGTTTCTTTATTAAAAATACCTTCTTCTTCAAATTTAGAGAAAGCATCTGCCGACAAAACTTCAGCCCATTTATATGAGTAATAACCGGCACTGTAACCACCGGCAAAAATATGGCTGAAACCATGCTGAAAACGGTTAAAGGCGGGGGCTTTAACAACCGCAGTTTTACTGCGAACTTCATCAAGCGTGGCTTGAATATTACAAGGTTCACCCGCTTTGTAATCATGGTGAATGGTAAAATCAAACAGCGAAAACTCTAACTGACGTAGCATTTGCATGCCCGATTGAAAGTTCTTCGCGGCCAATAGTTTATCAAGCAGTTCTTTTGGCAGCGGCTCACCCGTTTCATAGTGACCCGAGATAAAGTTAAGGGCCTCTTCTTCATAACACCAGTTTTCTAAGAACTGGCTTGGCAGCTCTACAGCATCCCATGCCACACCATTAATGCCCGCCACTGGCGCAGCATCAACTTGGGTCAACATATGATGAATACCGTGTCCAAACTCATGGAATAAAGTTGTCACTTCGTTATGAGTAAACAGCGCAGGTTTATCACCCACAGCTTTATTAAAGTTACAGACTAAGTAAGCGACAGGCGTTTGTAATTCGCCATTGGCGCGCACTTTACGCCCCATGCAATCGTCCATCCAAGCGCCACCACGTTTACGGTCACGTGCATATAAATCAAGATAAAAACGGCCGCGTAGCGTGTTACTGCTATCGTAAATCTCGAAGAAGCGCACATCAGGATGATAGCTATCAAACTCATGCACTTCTTTCACGCTAATATCAAACAAGCGGTTTACGGTGGTAAATAACCCGTTTAAGACCTTATCGGCAGGAAAGTATGGACGCAGTACTTCATCAGAAATTGCGTACTTTTCTTGCTTTAATTTTTCTGCGTAATACGCGTAATCCCATGCTGCAAGCTCGCTTACACCATGTTTTTCTTGTGCGTAGGCTGTTAATTCAGCAAGCTCTTGCTCAGCTTGAGGCTTTGACTTAGCCGCTAAATCTTCTAAAAACGAGAACACTTGCGACTCAGATTCGGCCATTTTAGTTGCTAATGACATTTCTGCGTAGCTGCTAAAACCGAGTAACTCGGCCAGTTCATGACGAAGTGCAAGCTCTTCGCTCATGATATCTGAGTTATCAAACTCACCTGCATTAGGGCCTTGGTCAGACGCACGAGTTACAAACGCAGTGTACGTTTCTTCACGTAATTTACGATTATCGGCATAGGTCATAATAGGCAAATAAGAAGGGAAATCTAAGGTGAACACCCAACCATCAAGCTCTTTGCTTTTTGCTGTATCGGCACCGAGTGCCAGTGCTGACTCAGGTAAGCCTGCTAATTCACTTTCATCTGTAATGTGTTTTTGCCAAGCGAGTGTCGCATCCATCACATTATTGCCAAACTTAGAGGCAAGCTCTGATAAGCGCGCACTAATTTCACCGTATCGTTTTTGTTGCTCAGGCTTTAAGGCAATGCCCGATAATTCAAAATCACGCAACGCATTAGTAATGGTTTTTTGCTGTGCAGTGGTGAGTGTTTTAAATTCTTCGCTGCTATGTAAAGCATTATAGGCATCGTATAAACCTTGATGCTGACCAACAAAGGTTGAGTACTCAGATAACAACGGCAAACATTGCTCATAAGCTTCGCGTAGCTCGTCGCTATTTACCACCGAATTCATGTGCGATACTGGCGAAAATAGTCGTGATAACTTGTCATCAGCCTCTTCAAGTGGAAGAACTAGGTCATTCCAAGTGTATGACTTACTTGCCAATACCTCATCAATTTTGGCACGACAGTGTGCAATCGCTTCTTTTAATGCCGGCACAACATGGGCTGGTTTAATCTTAGAAAACGGCGGAAGCCCTTCTAATCCAATAAGTGGGTTATTTTCTGCAATTGTCATTTTCGTTCTCAATTTTTATGCGAATATGGTGTTGAAGTTGGGGCGAATTGATGAAATACAAGGGGCTTAACCTCGGTCTTTATTATGCTATTATCAACTTATTAATAAATCGATTAATTAATAAAAAACTATCTGTTTTTGAGGACAAACTATGGCTCAGCATTTTGATTACATTGCAATTGGTGGTGGCAGTGGCGGTATTGCCTCTGCAAACCGTGCAGCAATGCGTGGCGCAAAAGTCGCACTTATTGAAGCAAAACACATGGGTGGCACCTGTGTGAATGTAGGTTGTGTTCCAAAGAAAGTAATGTGGCATGGCGCACAAATTGCTGAAGCAATTAATGCATACGCACCCGATTACGGCTTTGATGTCGAATTAAAAAGTTTTAGTTGGGCTAAATTAGTAGAAAGCCGCGAAGCTTACATTGGCCGTATCCACCAAGGGTATAACAAATACTTATCAAGCAATGGCGTAACGGTAATCAACGGTTTCGCGACCTTTGTTGATAACAAAACCGTTGAAGTTAACGGTGAGCTATACACCGCTGACCATATTCTGATTGCCGTGGGAGGTCGTCCAACGATTCCTAACATCCCAGGTGCTGAACTAGGTATTGATTCAAATGGCTTTTTTGAGCTAGATGCCCAACCTAAGCGTGTTGCTGTTGTGGGTGCTGGTTACATTGCTGTCGAAATCGCAGGTGTACTTCACAGCCTTGGCACTGAAACGCATTTATTTGTTCGTAAAAATAAACCATTACGTACTTTTGACCCTTACATTGTTGATACGCTTGTCGACATTATGGCGAAAGAAGGCCCGACACTTCACACTGACTGCACACCAAAAGAAGTGATTAAAGAAAGCGATGGCAGTTTAACAATTCACTTTGAAAATGGTCACAGCCAAAATGTCGATGAAGTTATTTGGGCTATTGGTCGTACACCAACAACCGATAAACTGAATATCACAGCAACCGACGTTGAGCTTAACGAAAGTGGCTACGTAAAAGTTGATGAGTATCAAAATACAACCGCTAAAAACATTTATGCCGTTGGCGACATCATCGAACACGGAATAGAGCTCACACCCGTGGCTGTAAAAGCGGGTCGTATTTTATCAGAGCGTTTATTCAATAAAGAATTGCCTGATGATTTAAAAATGGACTACGAGCTAGTACCTACAGTTGTATTCAGTCACCCACCAATCGGCACGATTGGTTTAACAGAGCAAGAAGCAATTTCGCAATATGGTGCTGAAAACGTAAAGGTTTATAAATCAAGCTTTGCAGCTATGTACACAGCAGTTACTCAACACCGCCAAGCATGTAACATGATGCTTGTGTGTGCAGGTGATAACGAAAAAGTTGTTGGCTTACACGGCATTGGCTTTACTGTTGATGAAATGATCCAAGGCTTTGCAGTCGCAATGAAGATGGGCGCAACCAAAGCAGATTTTGATGCCGTAGTGGCGATTCACCCTACCGGCTCAGAAGAGTTCGTGACGATGAGATAAACTCGCGTTGCGAGAAAATATTAAAAACCTTGCGGTGCTGCCGCAAGGTTTTTTTATGCCTTGTAGAAAGTCGGCACAAACCTTGTAGCTACGACGTTATACCAACATTTTGCCATTGTTTACTGTGTTATCGAGTAAAGATTACGCAATAAGCTTGGCATTTTTACAAGGAGGCACTGTGTCTAAGTCTGCAATTTTATATCGCATGGTGACCGATGAGCATATATGCCCATTTGGTTTAAAATCTAAAGATTTGTTAGAGCGCAATGGTTACGAGGTTGATGACCGCCACCTCACTAACCGCGAAGAAACAGATGCATTTAAAGAGCAGCATCAAGTAAAAACCACGCCACAAACCTTTATCGATAATAAGCGTATTGGGGGGTATGATGATTTACGCGACTTTTTCAATCTGCCCGAAGCGGGTCAACAAGGCACAACTTATACCCCTGTTTTAGCGATTTTTGCGGTAACCCTACTCTTAAGCTGCGGGTTTAGCTACGCCAGCGGCACAGCTTTACTGTCGATGCAAAACTTAATGCTGTTTGTTGCACTGACAATGGCGGTGCTCGCTATTCAAAAACTACAAGACCTGTACAGCTTTTCAAACTCATTCATTACTTATGATTTACTGGCAATGCGTGTTGTGCCTTATGCCTATGTTTACCCGTTTATTGAAGCCTACGTTGCCATAGGTATGGTGGCTAAGCTGCCAGCTTTAGCTGTCGCGCCATTTTCGTTGTTTATTGGTGGCATAGGTGCGGTATCGGTGTTTAAGGCCGTTTATATCGATAAGCGAGAGCTAAAATGTGCCTGTGTGGGTGGCGACAGCAATGTCCCGCTGGGCTTTATTTCTCTCAGCGAAAACTTATTTATGATAGCGGCAGGTATCTGGATGCTGAGTACACTTTAGCCGTTTATGCTAAAGCTTAAGGTGATAATTTTCAGTGGCTTAATAAGACGTTAAGCCACTGTAATGGGCGTGCTACCCGCCATTGCGTAAGTCACGCTCAAACTCAGTTTCTGTTTTAACCGGATGACAAGTCGACGTCACTGAACCTTTGCTGCTGTCATCTTCGTCTGTACTAAAAATGGTATAGCTGTAATCGGTTTCTAGTTCACCGCCTAAACACTCGTGCTCGGCATACACTTCATTTGCAGACCCCTCTCTTACTTCCTGTGATGCACAGCCGGTAAGCATGAGTAGTATTAATAAAATTGGCGTTACTTTCATATTTTCACCTTAAAATTATTATATTTACTGCGAACAGTAACGAATATAGTGGTATTGATGGTACCTATATTGATACATTTTTACTGCAAAGTGAAGTGTTATGAAATGAGGCAGGTTAAAAATTTAACCTGCCTTACTGAAGCGGGAAAAAGAGGGCGACTAAGCCGTACCACCGACCGTTAAGTTGTCAATTTTAAGGCTTGGTTGACCAACCCCTACCGGCACGCTTTGACCGTCTTTACCACATACCCCTACGCCTTTATCAAGCGCAAGGTCGTTACCTACCATCGAAATTTGCTGCATCACTTCTGGGCCGTTACCAATCAGTGTTGCGCCTTTGATAGGCTGCGTAATTTTACCGTTTTCAATTAAATACGCTTCAGAGGCGCTAAATACAAACTTCCCTGAGGTGATATCAACTTGACCACCCCCAAAGTTTGGCGCAAAGATGCCTTTTTTCACAGAGCTAATAATATCAGCTTGGCTGTGCTCGCCCCCCAGCATGTAGGTATTAGTCATACGCGGCATAGGTAAGTGAGCATACGACTCACGACGCGCATTACCTGTTGGGTTTACACCCATTAGGCGTGCATTAAGCTTATCTTGCATGTAGCCTTTTAGAATACCGTTTTCAATAAGCACGTTATACGCAGCAGGTGTGCCTTCGTCATCTACATTCAGTGAACCACGACGGTCGGCTATGGTGCCATCATCCACCACGGTACACAGCTCGGAAGCCACCTTTTGACCGACTTTACCGCTAAACGCAGAGGCACCTTTACGGTTAAAGTCACCTTCAAGACCATGACCCACGGCTTCATGCAGTAACACACCCGGCCAACCTGCCCCCAGTACCACTTCCATGCTACCTGCTGGCGCATCAATGGCTTCTAAGTTCACTTTAGCTTGGCGTACAGCTTCTTCTGCGTATTCCATCCAGCGCGGCTTACCATCAACTAACTCTTTAAAGTAGCCGTAATCTAAACGCGCACCGCCGCCTGCACCACCGCGCTCACGGCGACCATTCTTCTCAAGTAATACGGAACAATTTAAACGAATAAGCGGGCGAATATCAGTGGCAAAGGTGCCGTCGCTTGCTGCAATGAGTACCTCTTCGTACACTGCTGACATAGAGCTAATCACTTGCTCTGCGTCGGGGGCTAACTCGCGAATGTAGTTTTCAAGTTCGCGCAATAGGCTCACTTTGTCGTTATCGCTCATACTTTGAATTGGCTGATGCGGTGCATACTGCTGTTTTGCTGCTACATCGCTAAATACTTGAATCGTTTTGCTTTCGCCTGCATTAGCAATGCTTCGTGCTGCTGTTGCGGCTTTATTCAGCGCTTCAAGATTGATTGCATCTGAGTACGAAAACCCTGTCTTTTCAGCGCTTACAGCGCGCACACCCACACCACGCTCAACGTTGTATGAGCCTTCTTTTACGAGACCATCTTCTAACACCCATGATTCATGGTGGCTAGATTGAAAATACAGATCGGCATAATCCACTTGATGCTGATGAATAAAAGCGAGCGTTTTTTCTAATTCTTCTCTATTTAGCTGGCTGTCATGTAATAAATGCTGTTCAACCGTGTTCATAATAAATGCTCTCTAAATCGTTGCTGAGACTGCACAGGCATGTCTTGGCGAATTGTATTCAGTCGGTTTAAATCAAGCTCATGGCTGATAAAACCAGTGCCTGAGGCAAGCTCACTGAGCGTGTTTCCCCATGGCGAAATAATAATGCTGTGACCATATGTTTGTCGGCCATTTTCGTGCTCACCCCACTGTGCAGCGGCTACCACATAACATTGCGTTTCAATCGCTCTGGCAGCCAACAAGGTATGCCAATGAGCGGCTCCTGTTACAGTAGTAAAGGCACTGGGTACTAAGATGAGCTCAGCCCCTTGGCGCTGCATCGCAGTGAATAAACCACTAAAGCGTAGATCATAACATACTGCTAAGCCGATTTTACCAAAGGGTGAATCAACCACCACAATATCTTTGCCCGCTTCGGTGGCATCAGACTCCCGATAATTACGCGTGCCATCGGCAACATCGACATCAAATAAGTGGATCTTATTGTACTGCGCAACCACCTCACCTTGGTTATTAAATAAAAACGAGGCGGCTAAATATTTACCGTTAGGTTGTGATACCGGCACTGTCCCAGCAGCCAGCCAAATATTATGTTGTTTACATAGCGCAGCCAGTGCAGCTGTGTACTGTTCAATGTGTAATCCGAGCTGATAACTTGCTTGAGTGTGCTTGCTAAAAATTAAAAAGCTTTCGGGTAGGCATGCAAGCAGCGGACGTGTCGTGGGCAATTGCGCCAGCGTGTCTGCTAAAAAAGCCAAATTTTGCTCCGCATTCATTCCCGAGCACATTTGCACTGCTACAACCTGCGGCTGAGTATTAACTGTCATTGTTGTCGAAGCTCGCTGAGGTGGCTGCATCTTTTAATTTAAGCCTTGTTGATGACTGCGGCTGGCTTTGTGCCGCTTGCGGTAAGGTTACTTCACGGCTCTTACGATCAATTTCTTCAACAACCGGATCATTCATACTGCCTGTCACCTTAAAGTTGATTTCTGAGATCACTCTCGCAGAGTGAATTACTTTATCGATTGCAAGCGCCGCAAGGCCACTTACCGGGTTGACCATCCATGCTACGATCACTGGGATACTTGAGGTAACCTGCGGGGCAACAGCTAGATCGTAGTCTATTTCAAAGGTATTTAAGTTAGTGTGGCCTTTAATCGTTAAGTCGGCAGGCACACCATCAAGCTTGGTATCTTGAGTGTAAGCAATCCCTTTCTCTAACTGCATCGTGCCTTGCATCTTGTTATAAAAGAAGCCTTTTGAAAATACATCTCTAAAATCAAGTTTGAGCTTACGTACCAGTGAGTCGAGACTAAGCAATGAAAACACCCTAGCACCACCGTCACTCACTTCCGCTAAATGCCCTTCACCTAAACGCCAATCTAACTCGCCTGCTAGCGTAGGCACATCAAAATTATACGGCGCACCTTGCCAAGCGAGGGCAAATTTTATGTCGGCATCGGAGTCTTTTACTGTAGTAGTAATATCAAACTCATCAAATAAGTCGCCAATATCATCACTTTGTAGGTGACCGTTAAAACGCGTTGAGCCATCAGCAAATTGCCCTTTCGCTCTCAGTATATGGTCGCCTTTATCTATCACGAGCTCAGTAAATATCAAGCTATTATTATCACCACCAAACGTGGCTTTTACTTTATCAAGTTGGTACTCGGCTAGTTTGCAATCTTCACAGTTAAATTCGATGGCTGGAATACGTGTTAACCAGCTTAAGTCTTCAGGTTGTTCAACTTCGTGTGCAGACTCCGTCGCGGTGTCATTAAAGTTAACCCGTAAATAATCAGTAAATATTTGAATAGGTCTACGTGTATCGCCTGTCGGAATGAGTGCATCAGCTCTAAGCTCTTTGGCATTTAGTTTAAGCTCTAAATCGGCTTGCTTTGGTGCTAGCCTAAACTCAACATCATTAAAATCGATATTTTGAACCGCTAACTTATTAAATTGACCCGTTACATTGTTAAATGCAGGCATTACGCCAGGACCGTCTGATTTAGTCTTGGTCAAATCGATAATTTGCTCAATCAACCCAAACCATGGCACAAGCTTAGTTTCTGGTAGGTCAATCGATACCGCAAAACCATCTCGATTAAGGCCTAAATCTTTTGAACCTAAAATAAGGTGTGCGTTATTAAACTGCTTTTTGCCATTATCTAAAATAGCATTGAAAAATAGCTGTTCATTGATATTTGCAGTGATCAAATTAGAAATATGATCGCCCTGCACTACCGCTTTGATAGGCCAAGCATTGTCAGCACTTTTTGTGTAAGGTGCGGGTAATTGACTGGTTATACCCACTAAGTTACCGC
Source organism: Pseudoalteromonas sp. bablab_jr011 (assembly GCF_016464045.1). NCBI lineage: Bacteria > Pseudomonadati > Pseudomonadota > Gammaproteobacteria > Alteromonadales > Pseudoalteromonadaceae > Pseudoalteromonas > Pseudoalteromonas sp. bablab_jr011. Next base: position 115,300 of record NZ_JACDWU010000097.1, read on the forward strand.
TGATATCAGCGCGATAGTTGAAGTCGTTGGGTAAAAAGTTAAGGGAGACATTAATAGCAACGTCACTTTGCCCCGTTAAATAACCTTCGAGCAGACCCTGCCCTTGCTCAATTAATGGTTCTGCATCTAAGGCCAATTTAATCGCAATTTCTGCGCGGTAGTTATCAGCCACATTTTCGCTATTAAAGCTGGCTGTTAACGGCATACCTAACCAATCAGCTTTGGCATTTTTTAAATCAATTTTGTCGTTATTAAATTTAACAATGCCTGTCATATGATTAAGTGTGATGCCAGGCTGAGCAAGATAAACAGGTAAATTAGCAAGCTCAACTTCGCCGAGGGTATCAACATGGCCTGAATGTAAATCGACAAGCAAATTAATATTTGCTGTGGCTTCACCTTGCGCTTGTACTACTTCAAAAACACTTGCTAACGGTTTAGCGAGCGGTGTGGCTGCAAAAAATGACTGTAATTTATTGCCGTGGGCACGTTTATTTATCGCTACATTGAGTGTATCGGCATGCATTAAATCAGCAATACTTACGTGTACACTGTCGCCAAGTGATAAGTTTACAAGTGTGCCTGACTTGCTGTAAATATCCATGCGTTCATTTTCAAAATGCAAAATCACATTGGCATTTTCAACGCTGGGCCAACTGGGTGTGAACTGGTATTTGGCATTGTTCACATTTGCCAATACTTCGAACTGCCCTTGTTGCTCTTTAAACGGAAAACCGCTAAACGGCCCCGAAAACAACACCTGTGCTTTATCAACTTCGCCGCCTTTAATGGCGCCGTTTAGGTAGTTAACTAAGTTTTCGCTCATTACCGGTAATGGAAAATAATGCCCCGCCACGTTGGCATCAGGTGCGTACGCTTCGGCATATAAATCAAGGCGCGGCTCTGCAGTTAGGCTAAGCATCATTTCTGCTGCAACGGTTACTTCGTCATTATCAAGCCAAATGTTGTCACTGCTAATACGCCAGCCATCGTCGTAATGACGTAAATCAAGTTCAACATTTAACTGATTATAAGGAATGTCTTGGCTAAAACTGCCATTGGTTAACAAACGGTTATTTTCGCCAAATAACGTTATTCGCCCCGCTGCTTGGTTAATATTTCCCTCAACCCGAATAGCTTGCCCACCAGGGATCCCTTGTAAGGATAACCAATTGAGCTGTTCACCCTTAAACCACAACTGCCAGTTATCTTGCGCACCAAATTCAACATACGCTTCGCTTAATTGGCCATTAGGCTGTCGTTCTAAAAATGGCGCTAATACTTCAAAGTTACTCAATTGAGATAATTTTGATAACAATGCAAAGTCAAACTGCTTGAGCCAAATCTTATTTGTATCTCCAAGCTGGGCTTCAAACTGCAATGTTGGCCATTGTTTTAAATCACTTTCAAAAGCAAGTCCGGTACTTTTTAAACGCCAACCATTCTGCCAAGGGAATAAGTGAAAGCCCCCTTCATTTAAACTAATTTGATGCGCTTCTTGGTTTTGTTGCCAATTTATGTAGCTGGGTAACCATTGCACTTTTACGTCACTGATCAGTCCTTTTTCAAGGCTAAACCAGGTTTGCAAGTTCATATCGGAGTGCAATTGTTGTTTGTCTGTATTGATGTATTGTGCCAACCATTTTGAGACATCGACATTCGCAGCTTGCACATAAATATCGCCAGCCATGGTCTCAAGCGTTGAACCATTAAGTGCCATGCGGGCATCAAAGTTGCCGACAGAAATCCCCGGTAAGGCTAGGCTTCCTGAACCTTGGTGCTGTTCTGGGGTATTTTGCCACACAATATTTTCAAGAATTAACGTACGCTCTTTGCCATCATTAAGCATAAAATTAATGCTACTGTCTTGAATCGCAAAGTGGCCCGTTTCACCCAAAAACAAGCTTTCTATTAACTCTTTTTGCTCAAAACTGTCTGCTTGCTTGTTGTTGCCAAACTTAAGCATGGTTGGCAAATCAACATCGGCATGAAAACCATTGATCACAAAGTAACTTGATTTAAGTTGACGAGTTTTAATCGACTCCCACAGATTTACCTCTAGGCTGGCTTTATCTATGGTTAGTGCAATCGGTGAAGTCTGGTTGTCCTCAAAAGAAATATCTTCAAGGACTAAGGAAGGGCCTTTACCTTGCCAACTGGCTGAGATAGCACCTATTGAAAGATTTACATCGAACTGTTCATACAAAAACGCTTCAATGTCGCCTTTATAGTCATTGGCATATGGCAGGGTATACTTTAAAACAGAGACAATAACGGCCAGCAGTACGATAGTAATAGCAAAAACTTGCCATAACTTACGTAAACAAAAAAAGCAGACCGTTTTTGCCTTCATTACATCATTACCACATCAAACTGTTCTTGATTGTATAAACTCTCTGTTTGAATACTGACCTGTTTACCTATAAATAGTTCAAGCTCGGCGAGGTTATGATACTCATCGTTGATCAACGCTTCGCTTACCGAAGGCGCTGCATACACCATAAACTTATCGGCTGCGTAGGCACGGTTAACCCTGACAATTTCACGCAGAATTTCGTAGCATACCGTTTCAACGGTTTTTTGCGACCCTCGGCCTGAACACGCAGGGCACACGTCACATAAAATATGTTCTAAACTTTCGCGGGTACGCTTACGAGTCATCTCGACTAAACCTAGAGCAGATAAGCCATTGATATTGGCTTTTGCGCGGTCTTTTGCCAGTGCCGACTCAAGTGAGTGTAAAACGCGACGTTTATGCTCGTCACTTACCATATCGATAAAGTCGATAATGATAATACCACCTAAATTACGTAATCGCAGTTGTCGTGCGATTGCCGATGTTGCCTCGATGTTGGTGTTAAAAATGGTTTCTTCTAAATTGCGATGCCCAACAAATGCACCGGTATTTACATCAACGGTGGTCATTGCTTCGGTTTGGTCAATGATTAAATAACCACCTGATTTAAGCTCAACTTTACGGTGAAGGGCTTTTTGAATTTCGGTTTCGACATCAAACAAATCGAAAATAGGTCGCTCACCTGGGTAGTATTCAAGCGCCCCAGATAAGATGGGCACAAACTCTTCAGTAAATTCTTTTAACTCTTGGTATGTCAGCTTTGAGTCAACACGAATGCGCTCCATGTCTTCGCCAACATAATCACGTAGGGTACGAAACGCCAGCGTTAAGTCTTCGTGTAAGATGCTCTCTTTACTGATTTTTTTGCGTTTATTGACAATTTTTTGCCACAGTTTTTTTAAAAACTCTGCATCGTGACGCAGCTCAGCTTCTGAAGCGCCTTCAGCAGCGGTACGCACAATAAAGCTGCCATCTTCATCGCCATATTCAGCGACTATTTTTTTCAGTCTGGTACGTTCTTCTTCGGTTTCAATACGCTGACTTACGCCAACATGGGTCGCGTCAGGCATGAACACTAAATAGCGTGATGGAATTGTGATATCAGTCGTTAAGCGCGCCCCTTTGGTGCCCAAAGGATCTTTCACTACTTGCACCATAATGTATTGACCTTGGCGCACTAGTTCACGGATATCTTGCACCTTTTTAATGGGCTGCTCATCGACTCCTTCAACAATTGAAGCACTATTTACAATGTCAGATGCGTGCAAGAACGCTGCTTTCTCTAAGCCTATATCAACAAATGCGGCTTGCATTCCCGGTAATACTCGGCTGATTTTGCCTAAGTAAATATTGCCAACAATGCCTAGGTTGCCAATTCTTTCTAGCTGGATCTCTTGTAGTACGCCGTTTTCAATAAGCGCAACACGACTTTCACTCGGTGTAACGTTGATCAGTAATTCAGTGCTCATGTTACCCTCTTAAAAATTCATTTAATAACTGCTCAGTCTCATATAAAGGTAAGCCTACTACTGCAAAATAGCTACCAGAAATATGACTTACAAACCGTCCACCTTGGCCTTGAATGCCATAACCACCCGCTTTATCGTGCGGTTCACCAGAGTGCCAATAAGCGTCGATTTCATCATCGCTAAGCTGTTTAAAAGTGACATCGGTAATAACAAGGCAGCTTTTTACGTGCTGTGTATCAGCAATTGCAACGGCGGTCATAACTTGGTGAGTTCGGCCCGACAAACGTTGCATCGTTGCAACAAAGTCGGCTATATCAAGCGGTTTGCCAAGGGCTGTGTCATCAATAACCACAACCGTATCACTGCCTAACACGGGCCTGTCGGTATAGCCCATTGCAACGCCTGATTGTGCTTTGAGTTTGGCTAAACGTTCAACGTAATGACGTGGCGATTCGTTCGGAAATTGGCTTTCATCTGCATCAACGCTAAATTGAGAAAACTCAACGCCGAGTTGGCTGAGCAACTCTTTTCGGCGCGGTGATGCAGACGCCAAATAAATTGCGGTTTGCATTATCTAATCCTGAAATGACGGCGGTATTTACGCAAAATTAAGAAAATCCACCACCAACACAGCATGCCAGTCAGCACGGGCCACATATAATGAGGGCTGAAGTAAACTCCCATCAAAAAGTGATTAAGCCAAAATTGCATTAGGTGGTAAAGCGTTAAAAACAAAGCAATTAATATACTTTGCTGCCATAAAGAAAAGTTTCTAATTTTTTGAAAGTTACTGGCGGTAATAAAAATACACACCGAATAGGTCAGCGAGTTCACGCCCAGTGGTGAGCCCGATGCTAAGTCCATTAATAAACCCACAACCCACGCTGTGCCAATGTTTAAACGGTGCGGCACCGCTAACGACCAGTACATAAGCACCAGTAACACCCAGTCTGGGCGGTATGGCTCAAATGAGATAGGTAACGGCATTAATGCCATGACCAGTGCAAAAAAGATACTAATTGCAATCAGCAAAGAGTGACGGCTATTCATTGCTTATGCTCTCCTGCTGATTACGCCACAGCACAACCAATAAACGAATTCGGTCAAGTTGGGCAATTGGCTCAGCATACACTTGTGCGAATGGGTGACCTTCATCACGATTAATTTCGGTTACCACGGCCACAGGATACCCCTCAGGGAAAGTCCCCCCTAGACCTGAAGTCACTAAAATATCACCAATACGTACATCAAGGCTATGCGGCACATGCGACAGCTTCACGACATTTATTTTGCCAATCCCTTCAACCACAGTGCGAACATCATTGCGTAAAATACGTACCGGTGTCGCATGGGTTGTGTCGGTCATAAGCAAAACGCGAGAAGTGGTTGAACCCACTTGTGTAATTTGCCCGACAACCCCCATTTCATCAATCACAGCTTGGCCTTCGCTTAAGCCATCTGTAGTGCCACGATTGATCACAACCTGATGGCTGTATGGATTTGAATGAACAGAGAGCACTTGGGCAATTATTTTACGATTTGATTGCTTTGCAGACGAGCCGAGTAACGCACGCAACTTGTCGTTTTCACGCGATAAAAATTGCAGCTGTTGTAGTTGTTCGCTTTGTAAAAGCTGTTTTTTCTTCAGTGCTTCGTTTTCAGTAAGAAGCTGATCGCGAGTATGAAGATTCTTCGCACCAATACTAAATAGCTCATACGGCAAATTGGCAAGATAGATGAGTGGGCTAACCAGTGTATTTAAACTGGTGCGGATTGTTGTACCACCTTGTGTATATCGATCGCCCACAATCAATACGACACTCAAAAGCACTGCGACAAAGAGTCGCAGTTGCAAAGAGATGGTACGACCAAACATTAACTTCATTAGTCGTAACTAAATACGTCACCACCGTGCATATCAATCATTTCTAATGCTTTACCGCCACCACGAGCAACACAAGTTAGTGGGTCGTCAGCAACAACAACAGGAATACCTGTTTCTTCCATTAATAAACGATCTAAATCTTTTAACAATGCACCACCGCCTGTTAATACCATGCCGTGTGCAGAGATATCAGAGGCAAGCTCAGGAGGTGATTGCTCAAGTGCAACCATAACCGCACTTACAATCCCCATTAGAGGCTCTTGTAATGCTTCTAGGATTTCATGTGAGTTAAGTGTAAATGAGCGCGGCACGCCTTCAGCAAGGTTACGACCACGTACTTCAATCTCAACAGGCTCATCAGTTTTGAATGCCGAACCGATCTGATGCTTGATATTTTCAGCGGTTGCTTCACCAATTAGGCTACCAAAGTTACGACGGACGTAGTTGATAATAGCTTCATCAAATTTATCACCACCAATACGCACAGATGATGAGTAAACCACGCCATTAAGCGAGATAATGGCCACTTCTGTCGTACCACCACCGATATCTACAACCATTGAACCGGTTGCTTCTGATACTGGTAAGCCTGCACCGATTGCCGCAGCCATTGGCTCTTCAATCAAATACACTTCACGTGCACCTGCACCCATTGCTGATTCGCGAATAGCGCGTTTTTCAACTTGTGTTGCCCCACACGGCACACAAATTAAGACACGTGGGCTAGGACGCATAAAATTGTTGTTATGTACTTGCTTGATAAAGTGCTGGAGCATTTTTTCGGTGACATAAAAGTCGGCAATAACACCGTCTTTCATTGGACGAATCGCTTTAATGTTACCCGGTGTACGGCCTAACATTTGTTTTGCTTCCGTACCTACAGACGCAACACTTTTAGGACCACCAGCTCGCTCTTGACGAATAGCAACTACTGAAGGTTCATTTAATACGATACCTTCTTCTTTTACATAAATAAGGGTATTGGCTGTACCCAAGTCGATCGATAGATCGTTTGAAAAAATACCACGAAGTTTTTTAAACATGAGGCTGGATGACCTTTGATAATACGTTCTTATACTAGCTGCTCTCACTCTACCATGCTAAGCACAATAAAGCGCAACTGCCTTTATTAAATTGCTAAAAAAGGAAGCCTGCTTTGCTTCCTTTAAAAATTTTTATCGCTCGCGTACTAAACGAAACCCGATATAGTTTGCACGAAAATCTGGCGCTAAAATTAAGCGTGTTGATACACGTGCTAGGCTCGGAGCGAAATTCCATGCCCCACCACGAACAGTCACATCAGACTGCCCCGGTTTTTTGTTTGTCCATTCCCATACATTACCTACTGTGTCATACAGACCAAATGCATTAGGAGAAAACGACCCGGTTGGTGCAGCGCTTTTGTTTGACCATTCACTACCACACCAGCCACAGTTCGCTAAATTTTTACCTATCTCGTTACCCCAAGGGTATTCAGTTTCTTTACCTGCGCGTGCAGCGTACTCCCACTCAACCTCATTCGGTAAACGAAACAACTGCCCTGTTTGCCCTGATAACCAATCAGCATATGCTTTGGCATCATTATACGTTAAGCAAACAGCCGGAAAATCACTGTCTTGCTCAAAACCTGGGTTGCGCCAGTTTAAGGTCGCTTCCCATACTGGCTCACCATTTAAGTAATAAGCACAGCCACGATTCTTTTCGGCTTCTGTTTTATAACCTGTATTAGCAACGAATTGCTCATATTCACCCACACTGACTTCTTTGCTTTGCATGGCAAATGAGTTAGCAATGGTTTTTTCAACAACAGGGCGCTCATTAGCTAAGCCATTACCGTTAATATCACCCATCTTAAATGTACCCGCTGGGATAACCACAATACTCGCTGTATTGGTTTTATTAACAATACTTGCCACTGGCGCTGCTGTAGGTTGCTCTGTTGCGACAACGGCAGCGACAATTGGTTCAGGCTCTTTCACTAATTTTGCATTAATAGTTTGAGCTTTACGCAAGTCTAAACGCGCTTTATAGCTTTTATAACCACGCTTGCGTATCTCAATATCATGAAAACCTCCTGGTAATGATGTCGTTAGCTTGGTTGACCCAAAGCTCACACCATCAATAAACACTTCATCATCATAAACATTTGAACGAAGCGTTAATTCAACCATTTTAGATTTTTTTAGATCAGGTAATGGTTCAACCCTTACTGGCTTTTTTACTGAGTAATCACTTACAGGTTGTTCGCTCATACGCGAAACCGATACCACCTGACTATTATCCTGAGAGTCACTGAATGTTAACTGACTATCGGAGTAAGTGGTGGTGTAATTGGGTTGATAGTTTCCAGCAAGCGGTGAACCATAATCTGCGCAAAAACGGTTGTCTAAGTTAAGCAGACTACATAAACGGCTGCTGTTCACATCACCGCGCATCGTTACGCTTAAGTTCACGTTATAGTTACCTTGTCCGCTAAAGGCACTATTTACAACATGACTACTTAAAATTTTAACTTGTGCACCCGCTAAATTGCGTTTCGGCTCAACTAAACGTTCTTCTGTTAAGTTAGCAAAAATTTGATCTACAAAGCGCTTGGTGGCTTTTTGTAATCCCATTTGCTGACCACGTTGCTCACACGCTGCTAATGTTTCAGTGCGCTTACAATTAATCGTATGATTAACTTCAAGTGTGCCTTCACGCGTAAACTCATTGCGCAAACGTTCAACACGTGCTGTTGCGAGTTGCTCTTTTAAGCTCTCTAAGGTGTTTAGTTGGGTATGCTTAGCAACACGAATTTGCTCAATATCTTTTCTATGCGATGCAATTGCCGCCAATTGCATCGAAATGTCATCTTTGTTCTGTTTGTGATCCACCACTGCTTTTTGATAGCGCGTTTGTGCATTGCTAATATCTAAAGTGGGGTCATCAATTAATCGACGATACATCTCGTTCATTGCATCAAGCGCTTGGTTTTTTTCTTTGTCTAGCTCAGCTGAGCGGGCGCGCAATAATTCGAGTTGTTTTTGTAACTGACTTTCTTCTTTTAGGTGTTTTTCGAGTATTAAGGTCGAGTTATCGTATTCGGCTTGTTTTTTACTGATCTCTGATTCAATGCCAGTTACCGTAGCAGTATCTTGTGCAAATGCACTCGATGCTAGCAAACTAACTGAAATTAACAGAGATAAAGGAGCAATTCGCATATATTCCATTCCCAAAAAGCGGCAATTATTTGGTCATTATTATTTTTTATAATTAAACTCTTATGCTATGTACTTGCAAGGCAAAACACAAGCTTTGTTCAATTATTATCTGAGTTTACAACTATTACCTTAGTTGATGCCAGTAAATAACAAAATCATTTTAGTTTAATTGACTAATTTCTATCTCTATGACGACTTTGCTACAATTAAGCGTCTTTTTTAGCGTAAATTAAACCGTGACTATTATTTCTGAATCGCCTGTTCAAACCATCAACCACGAACTGTTATCAGCACAAAAGCTGACATTACAGATTAAACGTGATGATCTTATTCACCCACAAATTAGTGGTAACAAATGGCGTAAATTAAAATTTAATTTACAGACTATGCAACAACAGGGAAAAACTGAGCTACTCACTTTTGGCGGCGCATTTTCAAACCATATTCATGCCACAGCAGCTGCGGGTCAGTTATTTGGGTTTAAAACGCACGGTATTATTCGCGGACCTGAGCTTGATGAACACAACCCCACATTGCAGTACGCCAAACGCTGTGGGATGACATTGCACCCCGTTAACCGTATTACTTACCGTTTAAGAGGCGAAAGCCGCTATTTGGCAGAATTACAAAAGCAGTTCCCGCATGCTTATATTCTACCCGAGGGAGGCACTAACCCTGCGGCGCTGCTGGGGTGCCAAGAATTAGCGCAAAGCTTACCGACGAGCGATGTCATTATGTGCCCAACAGGCAGTGGTGGCACGCTGGCAGGCTTAATTGAAGGCAGCCCACACTCCACAACCGTGCTCGGTATTGCAGTATTAAAACAGGCCGAATATTTAATTGATGACATTAAGCAACTGAGCCGTAAAGCAAGACAACAACAAAATTGGCAGCTATTACTTGAACATCATGATGGCGGTTATGGCAAATTCAGTCATGAACTGTGGGAGTTTTGTCAGACATTTACGCAACAACACGCCATCCCACTTGAGCCTATTTATAGCGGTAAAATGATGTATGCGCTGTGGCAATTGATAGAACAAGGTTTCTTTGCAGAAGGCACGCGGATCATGGCTATCCATACTGGTGGCTTGCAAGGGTTAGACGGCTTAAAGTACCGTCGTTTAATCTAACTAACTAAAAGGCGTAATATCGGCAAGCTTTTGTAGGGGTTCAGCAAAGTAAAAACCTTGCGCTGCGATGACGCCTAAGTTTTTTAATGTTGCAAGCTCGTTGCGTGTCTCAACGCCTACAGCATAAACAGGAAAATTAAGCTCATTGCCTTTCGCTATAATCTGTCTAACCACTTTTTGTTGCTGCGTATTAGTATCAATATTATGAATAAGCTCGTATGCCAATTTAATACTACACACATTATTAAGTTGCTTGTATTCAACAAGGTTTTCGGCACTGCGAACATTGTCAATCACAATACCTGCGGATAATTTTTCTAAACAAGCAAACTGCGAGCTCAATTGTTTATGCTGTTTTAAATAATCGTCTTCACTGAGCTCAAATTGTAATTTATTAGCTGCATCAAAGCCTTGCATTTGCGCTTTAAACCAATGCCAAAACTCATCATTAAACCAGTTCATCGCATGTAAGTTTATACTTACCATCATCGCACCTGATTCGTTATCAAGCATTTTTTGTACTTGTGTCACTACGGTTTGATCTAACAATAAAACATCTTTCTTGCTGGTCATCTGTGGAATGAAATGACGAGCAGCAAGTAATCCTAAACTTTTATGACGAATTCTAATAAGCGCTTCATGCTGTAAAATTTCCCCTGTTTCTAAGTCAAACAACGGTTGAAAGAACAGCATAAAATGCTTTTTCTTAATGTACTCAAACAGGTGCTCATTACTATCAGTGAGCATGCTAGATTGCGTATGCCCAAACGGTAAGCGGTGAATGTGTTGCCATGCACTTTGCTTAGCTAAAGTCAGTGCCGATTTAGTAAGCTGATACACCACAGCCTGATCAGCCCCAGTACGGTAATTACAGACACCAATTTTTATATCACCACGCGATAAATCGCTGCGATAATTAAGGCACGCTTGATATACAACGTGATGCAAACGCTTGGTGTACTTATCAACTTCGGTGGCAGGCACACTGTTTAGTGTTACAGCTATACCGCCCGAGGGAAGTAGTTTTACCGAGCGATTAACAAGTTCCCCAAACCCTTTGGCAATCACTACTTTAAAGTAATTATCGACATCAAGATTCGCCGGAAACGGGGTTTTCCAAAAAAACAGAGCAAATAAATGATTGTAGTTTGTTGGTACCCCATACAAAATATTTAAATCTTGATGAGGCAGCGGCTTTGGCAGCTCTCCTTTTTTAAGTACCGGCTTGACCTGTTTTTCAATAGGCTTCACTGGCGGTGCTGCGGCTACCAATACTTTTTTAGACAGTACTCGCCACCAGCGGAATCCCCAATACCCAGCCCCAATTAGAATTAAGTTCAAAAAGATAAATAAATGACTTTCAACGACCCATGAAGGCCAGTGAAAAAGGCGCAAACTCACAGTGTGATAACTAAATACCTCCTGCTCTAAATCAATAAAGTTGGCAAAATTATGTGGCACATCTGTCACGTTCATAGCAAAACCTTTACTTTCAACTAAGGTTGCAATGATATCTTTTGACGCAATGGGGTCTAAGTTTAAATCGTATACTTGCCTTGCAAGCTCAGTACCTGTGCGATGCACTTTCTCGTGTAATACGTCACTTAAAAAAATATTAAAAACAACTAATAACAAAAAAGCGGCCGTCACATAAATGACTTCCGGTTGCTTTATTTGTGATGTTAGGTCTTTTTTCATTTCACAAGTTAGTTGCCCAAATATACACAAAGTGTTGTTCAAGAACCCTATAAATACAAGGCTGCAGCGCGATTTAAAGAAATTTCTGATTCATCCCCTGACCAACGCTGTCAAAAGTTACGTAAATTTAAACACCTAGCAAAATGCCTTAATGAGAATTATTTTGTAACCGAAACATATTCGAAGCCATCCCCATTCGTTTATACCATTGTGCTTAATTAAGTGGTCTATTTTGAGCAATAAAAAACCCAGCACCAAGGCTGGGTTCTTAATACAATCTTTATATAAAGTATCTTGCTTAATACTTTAACTTTTCCCCGGTGCTAGAACGGGATATCGTCGTCAAAATCGATTGGTGGTTCCATTGGGTTTGATGCGCCACCTTGTGGTGCATTTTGTGGCTTAGGAGCAAAACCACCTTGCTGTGGTGCGCTGCTTTGCTGTTGGCCATAACCACCGTATTGGTTGTTATTTTGCTGCGGTGCAGGTGCAGGCTGTTGTTGTGGGCGCTGTTGTTGTGCTGGCGCCGGTGCTGACTGCTGCTGAGGTGCATAGCTGTTGCTTTGCGCTTGCTGCGAACCGCCACCATAGCCGCCACCTTGTTGTTGACCACCTTGGTAACCGCCTTGTGATTGGCCACCTTGATAACCACCACCCTGTTGGTCGCCACCACGGCCACCTAACATTTGCATTTGACCGCCCATGTCTACCACGATTTCAGTGGTAAATTTTTCTTGGCCAGATTGATCAGTCCACTTACGTGTTTGTAAACGACCCTCAATATAAACTTGTGAACCTTTACGAAGGTACTCACCCGCTACTTCAGCTAGCTTGCCAAATAAAACAACACGGTGCCATTCTGTACGCTCTTGCATTTGCCCTGTGTTTTTATCTTTCCAGCTGTCAGTCGTAGCAATGCTGATATTCGCTACACCATTGCCATTAGGCATATAACGTACTTCTGGATCTTGGCCTAAATTACCAACCAAGATTACTTTGTTCACACCGCGTGCCATGGAACTTCTCCTTTAAACGTTAGATTAAACCAGCCGCTTTTCGTGCTTGGTCTAGGTCAAATTCTTTATCATTAATCTTTAAATAGCTGCGATTTTCATCGCAAACAACCGTTGCTTCTATTACGCCCGGTAAAGCAACTAGACGAGAAGCAAGCGCTTGTGCCTGCTGCTCGGAACTTAATTCTGTCATTAAGCTAATAATTTTACTTCTTGGTGGGACTTGCATATTCCAAGCAAGGATAAGCCATATTACCCCAACAAGTGCCGCCGCCGCAAACACTGCTTGCGCACTTAGCGCTTGTGCAACATAGCCCCCCAATAAACCACCTAAAAAGGCACCAAAAAACTGCGTAGACGAAAACACGCCCATGGCAGAGCCTTTCTGGTTTGCAGGGGCAATACGAGACACTAATGCAGGCATAGTGGCTTCTAAAAAATTAAATGCGACAAAGTAAACTAACATACACACACCGATGCCAACCACAGAATCAACCCAGAATGACATCGCCAACATGCTTAATACTAATAAGGCGATTGAACCAATAAACGCCTGTTTTTCTTTTTCTTTGCGGATAGCCACTATCATCATTGGCGCCATTAAGAAAAACGCTAAAAATAAGACTGGAATATATAAATACCAATGATGATCAGCAATTAATCCATCTTTAATTAATTGACCCGGTAAGGCTACAAACACCGTGGTTAACGTAAGATGAAGTAACATAACACCAAAATCTAAACGTGCTAATTGCGGGTGTTTAATTAATTGTTTTATGTCATCTAAGGTGGCAAGCGTGTCGCCTTTGGGTGCCTTGCTTACTGCATTTGGAACCAAAAACAAGACAATAAAAATACCTAAAATGGCCAACCCAGCTGTTAGCCAAAAAACGCCAGCAACACCCCAAGATGCCGCAACTATTGGCCCTAGTAGCATCGCAACAGCAAAGCTCATACCAATACACATACCAATAACAGCCATCACCTTTGGACGCTGCTCATCTCGGCTTAAATCTGAAGCCAAAGCTAGTAACGCACTGGCAATCGCGCCCATACCTTGTAATGCACGGCCAAACGTCACCATTTGTACCGACTCGGCGGTGGCAGCAATAACGGAACCAAGCGCAAACACGCACAGGCCTCCAATAATCACTTTTTTACGGCCTATTTTATCCGACAACCACCCCATTGGAATTTGTAACACGGCTTGCGTTAAACCATACGCACCGATTGCAAAACCAATCCATAGCGGCGAAAAACCTTCCAATTGCTGACCATAAATAGCCAGAACTGGCATCAACATAAATAGGCCAAGCATACGGAACGCAAACACGCTCGCTAACGAAACGGCAGCGCGTTTTTCTCGGGAGTTGAGTGAAGATGCTGTCATGAATTACTGAATCTTGCTGTCTATTAAAATGTAAGCGTGGATTCTACCACAAGCGAAAAATAAATAATCACCTGTAAGTGAGGATTTTTTCTTTGATCAAGGATTAATCTTGTCGCGTATTGTGAGATACTGAAATAATCACTTGGTAATAAAACGAGATAGCATGGAAAACATTGAAGTCCGAGGCGCCCGTACGCACAATTTAAAAGACATCAGCCTAACCATTCCCCGTGATAAGCTGATAGTTATCACTGGCCTATCTGGTTCAGGGAAATCGTCTTTAGCGTTTGATACATTGTATGCAGAAGGGCAACGTCGTTATGTAGAATCACTCTCAGCCTATGCAAGACAATTTTTATCGTTAATGGAAAAGCCTGATGTTGATCATATCGAAGGTCTTTCACCGGCTATCTCTATTGAACAAAAATCAACCTCGCACAATCCACGTTCTACGGTTGGCACAATCACCGAGATATACGATTACCTGCGTTTACTCTTTGCCCGTGTTGGTGAGCCTCGTTGCCCTACCCACGACCTACCACTGGCAGCACAAACAATTAGCCAAATGGTCGACACGGTTTTAGCTCTGCCAGAGGGCAGCAAACTTATGCTACTCGCCCCCGTGGTTAAAGACCGTAAAGGTGAGCATGTAAAGCTACTTGAGCAACTAGCAAGTCAAGGTTTTATTCGTGCCCGTATAGATGGTGAGGTATGTGACTTATCAGATCCTCCCACGCTAGAGCTGCATAAAAAGCACACGATAGAAGTGGTTGTCGATCGTTTTAAAGTGAAAGATGGTCAGCAGCAGCGCTTAGCCGAGTCATTCGAAACAGCCCTTGATCTTTCAAGTGGTGTTGCGCACGTCGCTGCAATGGATGACTCACTTAGCGAAGACATGCTTTTTTCAGCAAACTTTGCCTGTCCAACATGTGGCTACGCTATGAGCGAGCTTGAGCCTCGCCTTTTCTCGTTTAATAATCCTGCTGGTGCATGTCAAAGCTGTGATGGTTTAGGGGTTCGCCAGTACTTTGATCCCAATCGTGTGGTGCAAAACCCAGAGCTAAGTTTATCGGGCGGTGCGATTAAGGGCTGGGACAAACGCAGCTTTTATTATTTTCAGATGCTGCAAGCAGTGGCTGAACACTATGGCTTTGACCTAGAAGCCCCGTTTCAAGAATTAAGTAAAGATGCCCAAAAAGTCATTCTTGAAGGATCGGGTAAAACCAAAATCGCCTTTAATTATCGAAATGACCGCGGCGACCTTATTACTCGTAATCACGAGTTTGAAGGTGTATTAAATAATATGAACCGCCGCTACCGCGAAACCGAGTCAAACTCAGTTCGCGAAGAGCTGGCAAAATATCAAACCAGCCAAGCATGTCCAAGCTGTCATGGTTCTCGTTTACGCCAAGAGGCTCGTCACGTATTCATAGGTCAAACTAATTTGCCAGCTATCACCACCATGAGTATTGGTGAAAGTATGGCATTTTTTGAAGGCCTAGCGCTTACAGGTCAGCGTGCTCAGATTGCCGATAAAATCTTAAAAGAGATCCGTGATCGCTTATCATTTTTAATAAATGTTGGCTTAAACTACTTATCACTTGAACGCAGTGCAGACACGCTATCGGGCGGTGAAGCGCAGCGTATTCGCTTGGCAAGCCAAATTGGTGCTGGGCTTGTTGGTGTTATGTATGTACTGGATGAACCGTCAATTGGTTTACACCAACGCGACAACGACCGCTTGCTAAAAACCCTTATTCACCTTCGCGATTTAGGGAATACCGTGATAGTGGTTGAACACGATGAAGATGCAATTCGCGCTGCAGATCACATTATCGATATTGGTCCAGGTGCCGGTGTTCATGGTGGTCATGTTATCGCACAAGGTACGCATGACGATATTTTAGCGAGCAAAGACTCTATCACCGGGCAATACTTATCGGGTGTGAAAAAAATTGAAGTACCAACCACTCGCCATCCAACGAACGACAAATGGCTTGAGCTATTCGGCGCAACGGGTAATAACCTAAAGAATGTTGATTTAAAAATTCCATTCGGTTTGATGACCTGTATCACAGGTGTTTCAGGTTCTGGTAAGTCAACGCTTATCAACGACACCTTATTTAAACTTGCTCACACTGAACTTAATGGTGCAACGACCGCAGAGGCCGCACCGTATAAATCGATTAGTGGTCTTGAACACTTTGATAAAGTAATTGATATTGACCAAAGCCCGATTGGCCGTACGCCACGTTCAAACCCTGCCACATACACCGGTATTTTTACTGGTATTCGTGAACTGTTTGCTGGCACCCAAGAAGCCCGCTCACGAGGTTATAAAGTCGGTCGCTTTAGCTTTAACGTGAAAGGCGGTCGTTGTGAAGCGTGTCAAGGTGATGGCGTAATCAAAGTAGAAATGCACTTTTTACCAGACGTGTATGTGCCGTGTGATGTATGTAAAGGTCAGCGCTACAACCGTGAAACACTTGAAGTACAGTACAAAGGTAAAAATATTCACCAAGTATTAGAAATGACCGTGGAAGATGCGCGCGAGTATTTTGATAAAATTCCCGCGATTGCCCGCAAGCTACAAACCCTAATGGATGTTGGCTTGTCTTATATCCGTTTAGGGCAAGCAGCGACAACCTTATCGGGTGGTGAAGCACAGCGTGTAAAACTGGCACGAGAGCTATCAAAACGCGACACGGGTAAAACACTCTATATACTTGATGAACCTACAACAGGTTTACACTTTGCTGATATTCAGCAATTATTAGTGGTGCTTCACCGTTTACGCGACCATGGCAATACCATTGTAGTGATTGAACACAATCTTGATGTGATCAAAACTGCTGACTGGATTGTCGATTTAGGCCCTGAAGGGGGCTCTGGCGGCGGTGAAATTTTAATTTCGGGTACCCCTGAAGAAGTGGCCGATTGCGAACGTTCACACACAGGCAGATACTTAAAACCACTACTATAAAAAGGACGTTGGGTGCGTAGGTATTTAAAAATAGCGAAGTGGCGCGCTAATAAACAGTTTCAACAACAGCAGCGCAGCTGGCAACCTCATAAAACAAGGTTGGTTGAACGTATACAAGCCATTTGGTTTAACTTAAGTACCGCACAAAAGCTCTACCTTTTAGCATTAAGCAGCCTGATTGTTCTGCAATCAGGCTGGCTCAGTGCCACCATCACTATCATTGCCCTCGTTATTGAATTTTGGCCTAAGTTTAATCAGCTGTGGCACTCTTTAGCGGGCAAAGCACTCATCTTAATTTTCTATGCCAGTATCGCGAACTTTGTATTAGCTGGGGCCAGTGGCATTGTTAATGACGTTACCCATGTGTCGGCCAACCACTTTAACTATACTCATAACTTTGCCACCTTACTGTATTTACCCCCTTGGGCAATGGGGATCACATTAGGTACCCTGCTGTTGTTTCAACTTTTTTTACCCTTCTATATTTTCATTTTATTATTAATAAAACCGTTTGGCTCAGAGCGAATAAAATTTATTAGTCAAAGTTATTCACCATTATTAACGGCTATAGTGCGCTTTATATTAGCGTCAGTGGTCTTTATTAATCTGACTTCGTTCATTAATGACAAACCACCCGAAGAGGTGCTTGATAATATTCTTACAAGCTTTGTTGATGGCCAAGCGATAGCAAAAGAGTCACCCTCTGAGCAACAAAAAGCCGTTGAAGAACTCAGTGAAAAAATAGAACAACACCTTCCAAAGAGCAGCGCAGAAACGCCCCCATCTAAGCGCAATGTTGAGATAGACAGTGAGGGTGAGAGTGATGGTGAGAGTGAAACCGTTGAAAACTTACGTCAATTTTTAAATACCAAGGGCTACTTTGAGCGCAGCAAACGTCTCATTGCCATGTTTGCTTTTAGCTTTGAGGCTGATAGTTACTCTCGTTGCTTAAAAGATGAGACGAGTAAAGCTGTGGAATTGAATGATTATGAGATTGTTCAAATTACCCCCGATCACAATGCGCCGTATGGCTATCGCTTTTCGGTGATCGCTTGTGATTCGCCTGGCGTTACGCCCGTTAAAAAATAGCGGCTCAAACACGCTACTCACTTAGCTTACTGCGCTTTTTTAAACCAATGAAAGAAAGCGCAGTAAAAGCAAAGCCTACTAAGCAATAAAAAACACTAAAAAGTACTGATTAAAAGCTTATTTCCTTTCATAAGATTTAAATATAACCAACTGATAAATAAAAGATATCAATTAAAAAAACCTTATCAAACAAATTGCTCATATCTTGATAAGCGACATTCCCCCTCTAAGGCCGTTATTGTAGCGCTATCAACAGGTCACCAACCTTTATACCTGAAGATATACCCAACCAGCTTTGATGAAAATTGAGTCATATTTTAAATGTGATGAGGAACGTAGAATGGAAAAAAACAGATAAATATGCTGTGTCACTCATTTGCCTATTTAGCGCCTTAATGGCATTGAGTTTCTGTTAGACGCTTAGATATAAAAATACCGCTTATAAGCGGTATTTTTATATCTTTAAACGCCCTTGTTATATGACTACGGGCGAGGAATAAAACCCACCGCGTCGTACACTGCTTTTAATGTTTTTTCAGCACGAATACTCGCTTTCTCAGCGCCAGACTTCATGATGCTATTAAGTAACGCTTGATCATCACGAATTTCATGAAAACGCGCTTGGATAGGCTCAATCATGCTAACCACGGCTGCTGCTGTATCTTTTTTCAGGTGACCATACATTTTATCTTCGTACTCAGGCACTAAGTCTTCGATTGAGCGTTTAGTGGCAACTGATAACAAGGTAAGTAAATTAGATACGCCTGGTTTTTCTTCACGGTCGAAGTAAATACGTGCTTGCTCGTCTGAATCAGTAACGGCTTTTTTCAGTTTCTTTTCAATCTTCTTCGGTTCATCTAACAACATGATGTAGCCGTTTGGATTTTCATCTGACTTAGACATTTTCTTTAGTGGGTCTTGCAAGCTCATTACACGTGCACCAAATTCAGGAATGTATGGCTCAGGAAGCTTAAATACATCTCCGTACAGGTTATTAAAACGCGTCGCAATATCACGAGTAAGCTCTAAATGCTGCTTTTGGTCTTCGCCTACTGGTACTTGATCAGCTTGATACAACAAAATATCAGCGGCTTGTAATACAGGGTATGAAAATAAGCCCACGTTTACGTTATTAGCATGCTTTGATGACTTGTCTTTAAACTGCGTCATACGGTTAAGCTCACCCATTTGCGCATAACAGTTTAACACCCAACTAAGCTGAGCATGCTCTGGCACTTGAGATTGAACAAATAACGCAGATTTTTCAGGGTCGATACCACACGCCGCATACAATGCAATACCATCTAAAACACGTGAACGCAGCTGCTCAGGATCTTGACGTACAGTAATGGCATGTAAATCAACCAGCATAAAGAAACTTTCGTGGTCTTCCTGTAGCTTAAGCCACTGGTTAATAGCGCCAACATAGTTGCCTATTGTCATACCACCGGTTGGCTGAATGCCACTTAACACTACTGGTTTACTCATGATGTTCCTTTATTTTACTAAACTAATAAGACTAAATTTAAAATGCACTTACCTTTGCGTAAGAACAGGTATTATATCTAAGAAATTATCACAGAGGTACTCTGGATTGAAATCAGCAAGGTTTTCACCTTGGTTATAACCATAACCGAGCGCGATAACATCAACATTAGCAGCTTTAGCTGCTAATACATCGCTTTTAGAGTCACCGATCATAATGGCTTTTTCTGGGCTTACATTAAGTTGTCTGCAAGCAAATTGTAACGGTTCAGCTGATGGTTTTTTTGTCATATCATCGCCGCAAACAATAAACTGAAAATGATGAGTAAGTGCCAACTTATCAAGTAGTTTTTCAGTAAAGCGGCGTGCTTTGTTGGTTATGATGACTTTGGGTATGCTTGCCAGCGCTGCAAGACCTGTCTCAACGTGCTGATAAAGCGCGCTATAATCACCAACAACCTCATCATAATGCTGATAAAAAAGAGTGATAGCTTGCTGTGCCAACGCATCATCTAAATGCTCGCTTATTTGCATATCACCGCTCAAGCCTCGCTTAACAAGCGTTTCTATGCCATTACCAACCCAACCTTCCACTAATTTTTGTGTGACCACTGGGAACGCTAAATCTGTTAGCGTTAAATTCATGGCAATATACAAATCATAAACACTGTCGACTAACGTGCCGTCGAGGTCAAAAAAGGCAGCATCGTATCTCATGAATTAACGTTTCCTAGCTCTGCACGCATTTTATCGATCACCTCTTTGTAATCAGGTTGGTTGAAAATAGCAGAACCGGCAACAAACATATCGGCTCCTGCCTCAGCGATTTCTGCAATGTTATCCACATTAACACCGCCATCCACTTCAAGGCGAATATTTCGACCTGATTGTTCAATAATTTTACGCGCTTGACGTAACTTGTCTAAGGTATGTGGAATAAAGCTTTGACCACCAAAACCGGGGTTTACCGACATCAATAAGATCACATCAACTTTGTCGAGTACATGCTCAAGGTAGCTCAGGCTGGTTGCAGGATTAAACACCAATCCCGCTTGGCAACCACAATTTTTAATTAGCTGTAAGGTGCGGTCAATATGTTCACTGGCTTCTGGGTGAAAACTAATAATTGATGCCCCAGCTTCAGCAAAATCAGGAATTAAGCGGTCAACCGGCTTCACCATTAAATGCACATCTATCGGTGCGGTAACACCGTAGTCACGTAATGCTTTGCAAATCATGGGGCCAAAGGTCAGGTTTGGCACATAGTGGTTATCCATTACATCAAAATGTACAACATCAGCACCACTGGTTAAGACGCGATCGACATCTTCGCCTAAACGCGCAAAGTCGGCCGATAAAATAGACGGGGCAATTAAATACTTTTGTAATGTTTCCAGCATGAGAGATCCCTTAAAATTTGCTACAGCAATGAAAGTGCGCTTAATGTAACCTAATAGTTAGCTGATTTAAACACCGGCACGAAAGCGCAGCGCCCGACAAAATAATAGAGTCAGTCTTTTAGACTATTGAATCTAGGTAAAAAGAACGAACCCATGGCGTATAACCTCTTTTTTAACAACAACTAAAAACAAACAAAAATTAAACATTTCATTTACTTCAAGCTGCTAATTTTACTAAAAAATCATCTAATTCAGCATTAATTAAGTTTGTTATTTGAACAACTTTTATGTATGCTTGTTTAAATAACACAAACAAAGGTTATTACAATGCGTGCTTTTAAAACTGGGATCTTAATCGCGTCCGCACTTTCAGTTACTGCTTTTGTATCACTTTCTTCAAATGATGAAGATACATTTCTAGCAGCCACATCAGACTGTCAATGCAATACGATTACTGTATCGTCTTCGACTAATCAATGTATTCAAACTAATAAAGAAACGGGTTGGTTTTCGTGGTTAACGGGCGATAGCCGTAGTGCTCAATTTCATTACTTAGATTTACTTGAACTGTTAACTAGCAGCGAAGAATCAAAGAAAGTTAGCGGTTTAGGCTCAACGTTCTAAATCGCATGAAAAAATTCTTTAGTGCATTACAAAGTGTCGTTGCGGCATTTTTTGGTGTTCAATCAGAAGACAAACGTCAAGCTGATTTCAAAGAGCATTCACTCAGCTCCCTCGCTGTGATTGCCCTCATCTTATTTATTCTTTTCGTCGCTGCTATCTATTTCACCGTGTCTTTGGTGCTAAATACATAGCCATTAACTCATTGACTTTATTGCGTGAACCGCCTTTAGGGCTGATTGTTCGCTTAACTTGAATCTCGTCTAATGATGCTTGGCTGTAAATTTTACGCGTCCAGACCGTATCATGATTCGAGATAAGCACTGGGGTATTGTTTTCAAAAGCAGCTTGCTCGGCTAAATTTGCTAGGTTTGCTTGATCATCTAAGTTAAACCCCCCTTTAGCATATGACGTAAAAGACGCAGTTTTACTAAGCGGCACATACGGTGGGTCACAGTACACAACAGCGTTTTCAGGAATAAGCTTAAAGACTTCGTCATAGCCTAGGCAGGTAAACGTAGCTTGCTGTGCTTTCTCAGCAAAAAAGCTCATTTCTTTTTCAGGGAAATAGGGACGTTTATATTTTCCAAAGGGGACGTTAAAAATCCCCTTCAAGTTATAACGGCATAGACCATTATAACCATGACGATTCATGTATAAGAATAAAATAGCACGCTCATACACATCGCTACTTTGATTAAACTGCACACGATATTCATAGTAAGCTTCTGGGTGGTTGTTTAATTCAACAAACAACTTTTTAGCGTCGCTAATAAACTCATCTGGCGAGCGCTTTAACTCAGTGTATAAATTGATGAGATCTGCATTGATATCATTCAAAATATAATGCTTAAAATCAGTATTTAAAAACACTGAACCCGCACCAACAAAAGGCTCAACTAAGGTGTCTGCATTCATACTCGCTTGTTTTAAACGGGCGTGAATGTCCTCAACTAGGCTGTATTTTCCGCCTGCCCATTTAAGGAAGGCCCTGGTCTTTTGCTGCATCTGCTCTTAACTTCAATTCAGTGTTGCGCGATTTTACACTAATCAGTTTTAATTTACTGATCTAGTGAAGCGATTTCTTGTTTAATTTTACTTATTTTTTTATAAAAAGGCTGATTTTTACGCACATTTTCAGAAAGTGATAAGGCTGCTTTCTTAGCATCACTTAAGGTCGAAAAACTGCCATAAGTGACAATCCACCATGGCTTGCCACTGCGCATGCTTTTATAAGTATTCACTTGCCCTTGTAAGGTATTTTCAGCGATAAATTTCTCGCTGATCTGTGGGTTCGTGACAGCCAATAGCTGAATAACAAAATTATTGTCTGGCTGTGCTAAATACCAAGCATTACCGCTAAGTCGTGGCGGTTTGTCATTCACAGGCTCTTCTATGAATGAATCAATGTTATCAGTATTTTTCGCATCAGATGTAAGCGCAGCGGCAATTTCATCACTGCTTGGCTTTTCTATTGGTTGTGATGGTTGCTCAATCGTTTTATCTGGCGCGAGGCTATCAACAATTGCAGCAACATTATTTTCATGCTTTTCAGCGGGTTGCTTAATAACCTCTGCGGTTTCAACTGTTGGCGATGGCAGCTCAGGTGCTCGTTCTGGTTCTGGCTGCTTACCGGCGTTAAGTTCGGTATCTCTTTGCGAGTTAACAACAGCGTCAGTAGAAAGTGCCGTTTCCACAGGTAAGGCGGTATCTTGTTGATAATGCGCTTTCCACCACTGCGTCATATCAGCTTTGTATAAAAAGCCAATAATCAACAGCATGGTCGTTAACAACATTAAAATGATATACAGCAGCTTATAACTTTTTTCTGGCGCACGAATATCAGCGGTTTGTAGCTCAGGTTGCCATGCAAGTAGCAACGCAGGATTGCCCTGTGCTTCTTGTAAAAAAGTACGGAATACAGGGTCTTCCTCAACAGGTAAGTTATCAAAGAACCAGCGCATTAGCTGCTTACTTTCACTTATGTTCAATGCTTCAAGATGAATTTCAACCGCTTGCGTAAACTGCCCCGATGATTGTGAGGCAAGCAAAATATATAAGGTTGTTGGGCTTTGTTTTGCTAACGTTTCTAACTGTTGGATCATTTCATCTGATAAATGACGGCCGCCATCAATCACCCACAAACAATTACCGCAGGGTTGTTGTTTATAAAGCTGATAAAAGTTTTCAGATAAACTGAGGGTGTGATCAATCAGTGGGTTACGAAAGTTTTGTTCGAGTAGTTCAGTGATGAACTGTTGATCAGTCATCTTGCCAGAAAGTTGTACAAATGCTTTGTTGAACTCAAGATATTTGTCGGTAATAAACGTTTCCAACAAATAACTTTTTCCTAATCCTGATGCGCCTAATAAGCATATTAGGTTCTGCCCATATTCGAATTGGAGGGCAATACGATCAACTAGCGCTGCACGGCTAGGCAATATTTGTGATTGCATTAGCGCGCTATTAAATCACAGACCTGCTGATCGGTTACATCACTGACCAGCGCACATTGACCAAATTGTGTAGGAAGAATAAAGCGAATGGTGCCTTTTTTATTTTTCTTATCTTTGCGCATATGAATCAGAAACTGCTCACTGGTCATCTCGCTTGGAATATCCACAGGTAAATCATACTGTGATATTAACTGCACAATACGCTCAACCTCAGATGCTGATAAGTCGCCTCGCGTGTGTGCCAGTCGGGCTGCAAGCACCATACCTGCCGCCACGGCTTCTCCATGCAACCAATTACCGTAACCCATTTGTGCTTCAATAGCATGACCAAAAGTATGGCCCAGGTTTAGGAGTGCACGTAAACCGGCTTCTTTTTCATCTTCTGCAACAATAAGTGCTTTGATTTCGCAGCAACGATAAATCACATGCTGAAGCGTTTGCTCGTCAAGTGACTTTAACTTTGCGATATTTTGCTCAAGATAAGCAAATAGCTCTGTATCGTAGATTAAGCCGTACTTGATTACTTCTGCCATACCGGCTGCAAACTCGCGCTCTGGCAGAGTATGCAATGATTTGGTATCAATAAACACAGCTTGCGGTTGGTAAAAAGCACCAATCATGTTTTTACCCAGCGGATGGTTAACCGCTGTTTTACCGCCCACAGATGAATCTACTTGCGACAACAATGTCGTCGGTATTTGAATAAACGGCACACCACGCTGATAACACGCAGCTACAAAGCCCGTTAAATCACCTACAACACCCCCGCCTAATGCAATTAAGCAGGTGTCACGACCACAGTTATGCTCAAGTAAAAACGCTGAAATCTTTTCAAACCAATCCAGTGATTTAAATTGCTCACCATCAGGAATAACAAAAGATAACGGATTAAGATCAGCCAACGACGTCATTACATCATCTAAATACAAAGGTGCAATGGTGTCGTTGGTGATAATGATAGGTCGACAATCGCCAATGTGCTCGCGGAGTCGACCTGTCTGTTGAAGTGCAGATTGACCAATATAAATAGGATAACTTCGCTCGTCCAAATTAACAGTTAATTCAAGCATCGCTAATTTCCTTTTTATTATTGGTTTTTAAAAATCTAATTTCTCAATGATTTGATTAGCAACAACTTTAGCGCTTTGCTCATCAGTGCGGACAACAAAATCAGCCACTTCTTTGTATAACGGTTCGCGTTCTTCAGCTAAGCGCTCTAATACATCGCGCGGTGCTTCTTCTGTTTGCAATAATGGGCGACGCTTGTCGCGCTGTGTGCGTGCAACCTGCTTTTCGATCGGTGTCTCTAGGTATACAACAATACCTCGAGCAGAAAGCTTATTACGAACTTCTTTACTGATCACAGAACCACCACCAGTAGCAAGGACAATGCCTTGCATCTCAGTTAAGTCTGAAATAACAGTTTCTTCACGAAGTCGGAAGCCCTCTTCACCCTCAAGATCGAATACCCAAGCAATATCTGCTCCTGTACGACGCTCGATCTCTTGATCTGAATCGAAAAATTCAAGGTGTAATTGGTCAGCAATGTGACGACCAATTGTGCTTTTGCCAGCCCCCATAGGGCCCACTAGAAATATATTACGTTTCTCAGCCATATCTTTTTAGTACAAACGAACTCTAAAATTTGAAATAAAACCCCGCCTAACGACCTGGCCCCAAAATTAAGGAGGGGATTATCTCAGTAATTGATTGGTCATTTCAAGTCAATTAGCGTAAAAAGCCTCATAACGAGCAATTAAACCTGCGAATTGCTCGTTGCTTAAGAAAAAAACACTTAATCTATCTGAATTTTTGGTGTTACGAAGATTAGCAACTCTCTTTTTTCATTAAATTCACTCGTACTTCTAAACAGCACACCTAAATATGGAATGTCACCTAGTAGAGGTACTTTCTTTGTTGAGTTCACAATTTGTTGTTGAAAAATACCACCGAGTACGACGGTTTGGCCATTTTCAACCAACACTTGTGTTTGGATCTGTTGCGTATCAATAGCGACTGCAGGGCCTGTTGGAGTCTGTACCGTATCGCCTCGTGTATCTTGAGTGATAATAAGGTCAAGAATCACCTTATTGTCTGGCGTGATATGCGGTGTCACTTCAAGGCTTAATACCGCCTTTTTGAAACTCACCGTTGTTGCACCACTTGAAGCAGCCTCTACATAGGGAATTTCAGTACCTTGCTCAATACGGGCTTTTTGCTGGTTTGCTGTGGTAATACGAGGGCTGGCAATGATTTCACCTTTATTTTCTTCTTCAAGCGCAGTCAGCTCGAGATCAATTAAAGTGCCATTGGCAAGTTTCGCAACATGCATACCAATGCTCCCTGCTGGGTTTGAGATTGGTAAGTTAACATTTAGACGATCAGCGACGTTCGGGATCAAACCATTTGAAATCGTTTCAGCACCTTCAAGTGTTCCCGCTAAGCCATCAGTGCCTTGCTGGTCACTAAAGCCCCAACGCACACCTAAGTCTTCTTGTACGTTATCACGAACCGTCACCATACGAGACTCAATAACAACTTGTCGCACCGCAATATCAAGCGTATCAACCATACGGCGAACACTCTCTATGCTCTTAGCGGTGTCTTTAATTAATAGTGTATTGGTGCGCTTATCAACCGACACGCTGCCACGCGCAGAAATGATGCTGTTAGTGTCGGTTTTTAATAAATCGGCGAACTCTTCCGCTTTCGCGTAGTTCAGACGAATATATTCACTGTATAAAGGCTCTAGATCTTCAACTTGCTGTTTTGCTTTTAACTCTTTCGCTTCGCGAGCAGCCAACTCTTCAGACGGTGCCACCATTAAAATGGTGCCATCCATGCGTTTGTCTAGGCCTTTCACTTTTAACACCACGTCGAGTGCTTGATCCCATGGCACTCCTTCTAGGCGTAATGTGATGTTACCTGACACTGAGTCGCTGGTGACAAGGTTGAACTCGTTATAGCCTGCGATAATTTGCAGCACAGCACGGACCGGAATATCTTGAAAGTTTAAGGTCATTGGGCGACCTTGGTATTCAATACCGCCATCAAGGTATGCGCGTTGTGAGTCATCTTTTTCGACGGTCAAAGTAAAGATATTTTCGATCTGCTGATGCGTAAATTTAAATGCGGCATTAGGTTCAACTACAATGCGCGTCAAATTATCTTCTTTAAACGTTTCTATCGTGCTAACAACAGTGCCAAAATCAAGAACATCTAATTGATATAATAAATCGTCTAAAATGTCTGTATGGTGAAATTCTGCAACAATTTTACCACCGCTTTCATGTACATCGATTGCCGCTTGCGTATCTTGTAAAAACACAAGTAAGCGCGCTTCGCCTTTATCACCGCGACGAAAATCAATTGATTGCACCGTATTAATGTAATTATTTTTTGCTGATAGCGGATCAGCCGACTCATCGGTGGTGATTGGGTTGTCTGATACGTGTAAAGTGACGATGTTATCTTTCGCAGTCGTTTTATAAATTTTTAAACGCTCTAAAGAAACGGTTACTTTCAAGCCTTGTGATGTCATTGTGCTGCTGACATGTTTAATACCCGCCTGATTTATTTCAACATCGCGGACATTGTTATCTACACCGACATCGCTAAATAACATCTCAATGCGTGCAGGCGAATTGTACACTTGCACTTTTGGCTCAAAGGTAAGGGCCTCATCAAACACTAACTGTAATTGCGTTTCGCCTTTCATCAAGGGGTTATAACGCACATCATAGAGAAGAGGAGCAGCAATCGCTGTCTGCGTCATTAAGAGTGCCAATGCCGCCAACATAAATTTGTGCATGTGTACTAACCAAGCCATTCCTTTATGCATCTTATTTTTACCTTTCATACGATTAACTTGCACCATTTGTATCTGCCTCTAACATTTCTAGTTTTGTCAGACGCTCTTTCCAACAACCAGACCCATCAGGAATTAATTCTAATAATTGTATATAATTGTCGTGCACTTCTTTTATTTCACCATGATACAAACCTAGATAATTACCCTCTGTGACACGATATAGCGTGTCGTCAGCGGCTTTGATCAATGCCCAGGTTCTCCCTTTACTACCGATAGTGCCTTTCATTGACAAGTTATCGAGCGGGTATTTTTCAAGTGGTTGACGAACACGGTCAGGATCTGGGTGTAAACAGTTTTTAACTTGAACCAAGTTATTTTGAATTATTTCTGGTTTGGGAGCGACAAACGGACTACGTAACTCACCTGCACTGTATTCAAAATATTCAAACTTTGCCATTTGAGGAATAGGCTCAACCTCAGGGGTCGTGCTCGCTTTTACCTGATCAATAAACTCTTTTTGTTCTGAAGTATCATCATTACAGGCGCTGAGAAGCAAGCTCATAACAATAATTAACGGGAGCTTTCTCATTTCTTAGGCCCCCCTTCATAACGGTAGGTTTTTGCCACAACGCTAAAGGTTAATTCATTCTCGTTCGACGTTTGAATGGTAAAATCATGCAAACTCACAATACGTGGTAACTGTGCCACTTTGCCAACAAAGTCACCAAACTCATGATAGGTTCCTATTACCTCAATTTTAATGGGTAATTCGGTGTAAAACTCTTTTTTAATTTCCGGCAACCAGCCAATCTTCAAAAAGGTTAAGCCGCTTGTTGTCCCCACATACGATAAGTCGTCAAGGAGCCCCGGTGTTTCATTCGACGTTGGTAAGCGTTTTAAAAGCTGTGAAAACTTTTCTTCCATGTCGACCATTTGTTGACGATATAACTCTAGTTTGCTGGCTAATGCGTATTTTTGTTTGTACGTATTGCGCAGTTCGGTTTCTTTTGCAACCGCGGCGTGATAGCTGGTTATTTCGTCTGACACTAACAAGCTATAGCTGAAATACAACACGATTGCCGCAACAAACGCACAACACAGTGCTTTTACAGCAATGGGCCAATCGCCCATGTTTTCGAGTTCTATTTCATTCCAATCTATTTCAGTTAACGATTTGATATCAAGGCTCATTAGGTGCTTCTCCTATTTTATCAAACGGTTTAACGTAAAAATCCATATTAAAATCACTCAATAGCCTAGATGTTTGTTCACCTGCAACAATGCCTTGCATTACGGGTCGTTCTAACAAATAAGAGCTTTGCACTTGTCGTAACATCGTCGATAAGCGATTGTTAGATTCACTGCGACCAATCACATGAATACGGTCATTTTGGCGCTCAAGCTTGGTAAGATAGACACCCGCTGGCACTATTTTCGCCACTTCATCCATAATCTGCGTACCAAGGTTACGACTACTTTGCAGCTCTTCTATTAAACGCATACGTTGTTGAAGGCTTTCTTTTTTCTTATCAAGATCATTAATCTCGCGGATACGCTGATTAAGCAAGGCAATTTCTGTATTTAAGAAATCATTTTTTATATTTTGCCCTTCGCGTAAACCGCTATAAAAAGAGCTTAATATATACATACTTATGAAACTGATAACCACAACTGCAAAAAGTACTGTCACAAATTTATTCTGTGATTCTTTACGTTGTTGTTCGCGCCAAGGCAGTAGGTTTATATGTGGCATGATGAAAAGCTCCTTAACGCCAACCCAGTAGCTATCGCAAACTGCGTTCGGTGACGCTGCAGTACATTGCGATCAACTCTTGGAGAAATCTCAATGTTTGCGAAAGGATCAGCAACCACAGTATGAATTCCTAATTCTTCAATGAGTAAGCGATCTAACCCTTCAATCATCGCCGTGCCACCGGTTAAAACGATATAGTCAACATGATCTTTGCCACTTGTGGTTAAGAACATTTGCACCGCACGTCTTACTTGCTGTAGCAACGATGTTTGGAAAGGTGCCAATACTTCAAAGGTGTAATTAGGCGGCAAATCACCGGTTGTTTTGCCGATTTCAGCTTCATCAAAACTTTTGTTGTAATAAGCAACAATGCTATTTGTATATTGATCACCACCGAACACTTGGTCACGGGTATAAATAGTTTCACCCGCTTGTACCACGCTCACTAACATCAGCACGGCACCAATATCAACCACAGCAACACACTTATTGTACGCATCGCTTGGCAACTGCTGGTAGTACACATCCATCGTTCGACTAAGTGCATAACTTTCTACATCGACCACTTTAGCTTTTAAATTAGCCGTTTCTAAAGCACCAACGCGTGCCTCAACACTTTCTGTACGGGCAGCTGAGAGCAATACATTAACCTTGCTCGGATCGGCCTCATTAATGGCGAGTTTTTCAAAGTCTATATTTACTTCATCAAGTGGGTACGGTATGAGGCTATCTGCCTCAATTGCAATTTGCGACTCTAATTCAGCATCAGTTAATGATACATCCATGAAA
This sequence comes from Pseudoalteromonas sp. bablab_jr011, assembly GCF_016464045.1. Lineage (NCBI taxonomy): Bacteria > Pseudomonadati > Pseudomonadota > Gammaproteobacteria > Alteromonadales > Pseudoalteromonadaceae > Pseudoalteromonas > Pseudoalteromonas sp. bablab_jr011. Next base: position 145,831 of record NZ_JACDWU010000097.1, read on the forward strand.
ATCACTTTGGTGATCACGGTTTGACCAGACACGGCTACTGCCGCAGCCTGAACAGATTTAGGTATTTTCCTTTTTAATTTAGCGATAACATTGCCAATCGCTTCAATGTCTTGAATTGTACGCTCAGACATTGCTCCCTTTGGCATTGGCTCTATAGCTAACGCCTCAAGTCGCAAACCTGTGTCTGTCTCCTGCAACAACACTGCTTTAATGCAGTGCGATCCAATGTCGATCCCTACCATCATAGATGAAGGCTTTTTAAATAGCTGACTTAGCATGTTTGCAACTTGGCCTTTGTTTTAATAATAAACAAGTTATAATTTTTATCTGAAAAAATATTATTCATTTTTTAATCAATATATACTAGCAGTCTCCGATTCTAATTGGGAGTCCATTTAGGGAAAATATAAGTGATTTTATTAAAACGAACTTTACAATTTATTATCATCTGCTCATTTTTAGGACTAATCACTTTAGTCGGTCTATACTATTACGTTAAACCTGATATTCCTAGCGTTCAGGTACTGAAAGACGTTCAATTACAGACACCTATGCAAGTATTTTCTAGAGATGGTTTATTGATTAACCAATTCGGTGAAAAACGCCGCATTCCGGTCACAATCGATGAAATTCCCCAGCCTTTAATCGATGCTATTTTAGCAACTGAAGATAATCGATTTTATGAACATATTGGTATCGACCCTATCGGTATCATCCGCTCAGCCATTGTACTCATATCTACAGGAGAAAAGAAACAAGGCGCAAGTACTATAACAATGCAACTTGCCCGTAACTTCTTCTTAACTCGTGAAAAAGCATACATCCGTAAAGTGAAAGAGATCTTCATTGCTTTGCACATAGAAAGCATATTAAGCAAAGATGAAATTCTCGAATTATATTTAAATAAAATTGAATTAGGTAACCGCGCATTCGGTATAGGTGCTGCTGCACAAGTGTATTACGGTAAAGAACTGAATGAGCTTACACTGCCTCAAATGGCAATGATTGCAGGTCTCCCCAAAGCGCCTTCGGCTTTAAACCCCATTCGTAACCCTGCACGCGCAAAAAGTCGACGAAATGTTGTTCTTGGCCGTATGTTAACCGAAAAATATATTACCCAGAGTGAATACAAAGAAGCCATTAACGCACCAATTACCGCTAAATTTCATGGGGCAGAAATTGAAGTTTATGCACCGTATATCTCTGAAATGGTGCGTGCAGAAATGGTGGCCCGTTATGGCCACGAACGTGCATACAACACAGGTTTTAAAGTGTACACCAGTGTTGAGTCTAATATTCAACAAGCAGCCCAAGATGCGCTCGTCGACAATCTACATGCCTACGATATGCGCCATGGATACCGAGGCGCCACCGCGCAGCTTTGGGATAGCAATACGGATAGTCCGCTTAGCGAAGACGCTATTTTAGATAAACTAAAAGACGTGAAAGAGTTTGGCCCTTTACGTGCGGGTGTGGTTACTCATGTTGCTGAGCAATCTGCGCAGGTATTACTAAAAAATGGCGAGCATATAACCCTTGAGTGGGATGGCCTAAAATGGGCACGTAAATACATTACCCGTTATCGCCAAGGTTTTGCACCGAAAACGGCCACCGAAATTCTCAATGCTGGCGAACAAATTTGGCTACGTAAGAATCCAGATGACAGTTATATTTTAAGCCAAGTACCCGAAGCATCAAGCGCCTTAGTATCACTTGACCCTCAAGATGGTCGCATAAAAGCCATTGTGGGAGGGTATAGTTTTGAGCAAAGCCAATATAATCGTGCAGTACAAGCTAAGCGCCAAGTAGGTTCGAATATTAAACCATTTATTTACTCAGCGGCGTTAGAAAATGGCTATACCTTAGCCTCAATCTTAAATGATGCCCCCATTAACCAATGGGACAAAAGCCAAGGTGTTGCATGGCGTCCTAAAAATAGCCCAGCAGTCTACAATGGCCCTATTCGTATTCGTCGTGCTTTAGCACAATCTAAAAACGTTATTTCAGTTCGGTTATTACGCGGTGTTGGTTTAGAGCGCACAGCAGATCATTTATTAAAGTTTGGCTTTTTGAATAGCGACATTAACCGCAGTGAGTCGCTGGCATTAGGGAGTGCCTCTATTACGCCTCTTGAGCTTGCACGCGGCATGAGTGCCTTTGCAAATGGAGGGCACTTAATTACGCCTTATTACATCTCTGAAATTCAAGATTCTGCTGGAACAACTTTATATAAAGCCACACCAGAGCTTGCCTGTGATACCCCAGAGCAAAAGGTCACGCCCGATTTTGCAACACTTGATGATAGCCAACTGATGGCCACAGAGTTAGAACACAACGCTCAGCCTCGCTGCGCGCCTCGTATCATCTCAAAACAAAATGCTTTCTTAATTTCGCAAGCAATGCACAGCGCAATTTGGGGTGGCGGAAGCTGGGCACATAAAACAGGTTGGAGTGGTACTGGCTGGCGTGCACAAGCGCTTGATCGCCGTGATCTAGCAGGTAAAACCGGAACCACGAATGACTCTGTTGATACATGGTTTAGTGGTTTTAATCGCAATGTACTGACCTCTGTGTGGGTTGGCTTTGATAACCCAGGCAACCCATTGGGTCGTTCAACCTACAACAGTAACCTTGATAAGTCACAAATATCAGGGGCTGAATCAGGCGCAAAAACGGCCCAACCAGCTTGGGTTGATTTTATGCGAGTTGCTTTAGATGGTATGCCTGAGGCACCGATTGAGTTTCCAGAAGGCTTAGTGTCTGTGCGCATTGATTTAGCAACAGGGTTACTGAGCCATAAAAATGATTACACCAGTCGCTTTGAGTACTTTATTAAAGGCACCGCTCCGACGAAGTATGTCCTTGAGCAACCGACTAATGTGTTTGAAGAGTCACTTTCTACAGAGGAAGAGCTGTTCTAAACAGTCACTTTAACACCTTTATTCGACTAATAAAAAAGCGCCCATTGGGCGCTTTTTGCTTAGCTATTTAAACTAAGATCAGCAAAATTATTTTAAGTTATTCACTAACCAGTAAAGGTCTGAATGAACTCCCGCAGCAGTCACTTCTTTTCCTGCACCAGGGCCTTGAATGACGAGCGCGTTGTCTGTGTACCACTGCGAATTAATCACAAAAATATTATCACCCGGCTTTAAGCTGGCTAATACATCATCGTGTGCAACATTCACTAAGCCAACGGCTGCTTTCGCTTTACCATCAACGAGCGTAATTGCACCGGTGTAGCGAACAACTTTATTTTCGGCCTGTGCAATGGCAGCCTTTTCTTCGATGAATGCATCAAGCAAATGCCTGTTCGCAAGGAAGTCTTGCCAACTTCCTGTTGCCAGTTCTTCAGGCATCAATGGCGTTAATGCAATGTCATCAAGCTCTAAATCTAACCCTAAATCGCGGGCTAAAATAAGTAACTTGCGCTGCATATCTCGGCCAGATAAATCTTCACGCGGGTCAGGTTCGGTGTAGCCCATTTGCTGCGCTTGTAGCACAAGTTCAGAAAACGGAACACTACCATCATAGCAACTGCACAACCACGACAGCGTCCCCGAAAAAACCCCTTCTATACGATGAATGCTATCACCACTATTTTGTAAGTCTGCCAACGCAAAGTTAATTGGTAAGCCCGCCCCTACACTGGTGTTATAACGCCACAACAAATTACGCTCAGCTAAATTAGAGCGCAATGTTTGATACCAATCATTTGCCGCTGTGCCTGCATATTTATTGGCACTAATTAAATGACAATTAAGCTCAACGAGTGCTGGGTATAATTGGCTAAACGCTTCACTGGCGGTGATATCAATCACCACTTTGTGTTCGTAATCAAGTTCGCTAATACGTGTTAGCAGTGTTTCTTTATCGTAGTGTTGGGCTTCACTTTGCCACTGCGCTTGCCACGTTTCTGTGTTCAAGCCACTGGCACTAAATAGCATTTGCTTTGAGCGTAATAATGCCACGACTTTAATCTGATAATGAGCTGATAACCTAACAAACTGAGCCTGTAACTGTGATAGAAAGACTTCACCAACATTACCCAGCCCCGCCACGATAATAGCCAGTTCTTGACCCTTGTTGACCAATTTATCATGCAACAGGGTCAGTACATCGCTGTCTATAGCTTGATCGTTTAGTAGCAGCACATACTGTTGATCTTGTTGTACAAAACGCGGATGAATACTTTGCTCTTTAAGGAGCGAAATTGCTTGTTCAGCTAACTGGCTCACATCGCTACTTGGTGCCACAACCGCGCAGCCGCTTAAATTAGATTCAACAATATTAGCCCGCCCAGCAAGGTGACTCACCACTTGATGAGTACTGTGCCCTGGTACCAGCAAATAGGTATCACCTTCTTTCACAAAATGATGCAAACTGTGCTGAATTAGCTGACTCAGCTCCCCCACTTCACCTGTGCTTAGCGTATCAACACGCAGTAAATCGATATTATCTAAGGTCGTAATAAAACGCTTCGCCTTGCTATACCCTTCTTTTACAACCTCAGTTGGACTGGCATCACAATCAAAGCTACTTCTTACAACAAGTTTAATGTCGCTGTCTTTAAGCGGTGATAAGGTTTTTGCATGTAAAACAGGGTTACCTAAGCGAGCTAATAAATTAGCTTGCTCTCGGCACACTTTTGCGTATTTAACGGCGTTTTTCACCTTACGAGGGTCTGTACTGAATACACCTTGGGTATCAGTCCAAATAGACACTTGCTTGGCAAAGGTATAGCTTGCTAACAAGGTCGCACTGTAGTCACTGCCATTACGACCCAGTGTTACCGTCTTACCCTGACAATCTGCAGCGATAAAGCCTGTCACCACATTGATCTTTGCTTTACTGATCGCATCGGTGCATTGCTGTTGATTCTTTTGATGCAATAGTTGGCCATCATTTAATGTAAATAACTGCCGTGCATCCACATCCTGTGCTGCCACACCCAGCTGATTTAGATAGCCCGCTAATAAACGCGCAGACCATACTTCTCCATGTGCTAGCAACACGGCTTCTTGTAGTTGCTGTTTTGCAATAAGTGTATTTAATAGCGCCAGCTCATCTTTTAATTGTGCCAATGCCTGCTGCTTGTTTTTTGCTACTAACAGCTGCTCTATTAAGGCGCGCTGATTATTATCAATCAGCAATAAAATATCACTAACCGCTTGGCTATCTTGCTGTTGATAACTTTGCCAAAGTTTTACCAAGGTGTCGGTTGTTTTGCCCGATGCAGACACCACCACACAATCACCTTGCTGCGTATTTGCTAAAACAATATTTGCCACAGCATGATAACGCTCCGCAGAGCTTAAGCTTGAGCCACCAAATTTATGAACAATATTTACCATTTTTCTACCACAATGCCGTATGTGCTGGCGTTAACTTAAAAGTGCTGCTTTGTTGCGTATTGGCTTGCGTGTGCGTTTGCGTCGCGTTGCTCTGAACGGCTTGCTGCCCCTGACCTGGTTTAACTAAATTGAAAACACGGTCTAAATCGGCAATTAAATCTTTTACATCCTCAATGCCAACAGAGATACGAATTAACGTATCACCCACCCCTGCTTCTAAGCGAGCTTTTGCCTCCATTCCAGCATGAGTCATGGTCGCAGGGTGACAAATTAAACTCTCAACGCCCCCCAATGATTCGGCTAAGCTAAACTCTTTAAGGCCTGTTAGAAAAGCCGCAGCGTCATTAATGTCGCCTTTAATATCAAAACTCACCATGCCACCAAAACCGCGTTGCTGTGCTTTAGCGAGCGCATGCTGAGGATGAGAAGCGAGACCGGGATAATATACTTGGCTCACAAACGGTGAATCTTCTAAATATTCTGCGATTGCAAACGCATTCTCTTGGTGCTGTTTTAAACGCACATTTAAAGTGCGTAAACCACGCAGAGTAAGATAACTATCAAACGGTGCACCCGTAATACCAATATTATTTGCCCACCAAGCCAGTTCATCACCCAACTCTTGCGTTGCTGCAATAACAGCACCGCTAACCACATCAGAGTGACCGTTAATGTATTTAGTCGTTGAGTGCACGACTATATCAACACCAAACTCAATCGGGTTTTGCAAGGCCGGCGATAAAAACGTGTTATCAGCCGCAACAAATGCACCGCATTGTTTAGCAATGGCGGTAATCGCTTTAATATCTGTTAGGCGTAAAATGGGGTTACTGGGTGTTTCAATCCAGATTAGTTTAGGTTTTATCGCTAAGATTTCTTGGTGGTTTTCAGCTTTTGTTAAATCAAGTACTTTTAGTTTCAGTAAACCGCGCTTCTCTAATGAGGTAAATAAACGATAGCTACCGCCGTAACAGTCATGTGGAATAACCAAGGTATCATCGCTATTCAAAAGCTGTGTCGTTAAGTGAACAGCCGCCATGCCTGTCGCAGTAATAATGCCTTTAGCTCCGCCCTCTAGTTCAGCGAGTGTTTCGGCTAAAATATCACGGTTAGGGTTACCACTGCGGCCATAGTCATATTGGCGCTTAGTATCAAAATCAGCGAACGAATAGGTGGTTGATAAGTAAATTGGTGGAACGACTGCACCATGGTGTTTATCGGCTTCAATGCCATGACGAACAGCAATCGTCGCTTTATTTTTTTCACTCATTTCATCACCTACTCAGAATTGGATGTTTAGACGTCTAAAAGGTTAGATGATCAAATATGAGAAGTCAAAGCATTTATCGCCATTACATAGAAGTTTATACATTTACACGACTAGATGGCTAAATAACTAGTATTTGACTATCTTTTTTAAAGCGATAGAATTTCCGCATCTTGCGCTGTGGATAAGGCGTAAACAACTGACAACCGAGGCAACGAAACAACTTATGGCTAAATGGAACGGTGAATACATTCACCCATATGCAGAACACGGTAAAAAATCAGAGCAAGTAAAAAAAATTACCGTATCAATTCCGCTGAACGTATTAAAAGTATTAACTGATGAGCGCACGCGTCGTCAGATTAATAATCTTCGTCATGCCACTAACAGTGAGCTACTGTGCGAAGCCTTTTTACACGCTTTTACAGGTCAACCATTACCGAATGACGACGACCTTCGTAAAGATAACCCTGAAAAAGTACCTGAAGAAGTAAAAAGAATTATGCAAGAAATGGGGTTAGATATCCCCGTACTTGATTCAGAGTAAATATTTCGGCCACCGGATCGTAGCCGATTTCTCAGACATAAAAAAACTCAGCCTTGGCTGAGTTTTTTATTTGCAGTTAGTAATACCCACCCGATTAATCAAACGAATAGGTACCTAATTATTTAACGCATGTAGTTTTCTGGCATGTCAATTTGCGCCACACCAGACTCAACAGCTGCTTCTGCAACAGCACGTGCAATACGTGGTAATAAGCGTGGGTCCATTGGTTTTGGAATAATGTACTCAGCACCAAACTCAAGTGAATCAACACCCGACGCCTTAAGCACTTCGTTAGGCACGGGCTCTTTCGCAATACTACGAATAGCATGCACCGCTGCAATTTTCATTTCATCGTTAATTGATGTCGCACGCACATCAAGCGCACCGCGGAAAATGAATGGGAAACACAATACATTATTAACCTGATTAGGGTAATCAGAACGCCCTGTTGCCATAATTAAATCATTACGTGCACCGTGTGCAACAGCTGGCGCGATTTCTGGATCAGGGTTTGAACATGCAAAAACCACCGGCTTATCTGCCATCAGTTTTAAATCTTCAGCGGTTAATAAGTTAGGGCCAGATACACCAACAAATACATCAGCATCGGCTATTACATCTTGCAAAGTGCGCTTATCGGTATTGTTAGCAAATAGCAATTTATACTCGTTTAAGTCATCACGACGTGTATGGATCACGCCTTTGCGGTCAAGCATATAAATGTGCTCACGCAATGCACCACATTTAATAAGTAGTTCCATACATGCAACCGCTGCTGCACCGGCACCTAAACACACGATAATCGCGTCTTCGATATCTTTACCCTGTACTTCAAGCGCATTTAGCATGCCTGCTGCTGTTACGATTGCAGTACCATGTTGGTCATCGTGGAAAACAGGGATGCTACAACGCTCAATAAGCGCTTTTTCAATTTCGAAACACTCTGGCGCTTTAATATCTTCTAGGTTGATACCACCAAACGTATCGGCAATATTTGCAACAGTATTAATGAAGTCTTCTGTCGTGCGGTGTTTTACTTCGATATCTATCGAGTCTAAACCTGCAAAGCGTTTAAATAAAAGTGCTTTACCTTCCATCACAGGTTTTGATGCAAGCGGACCTAAATTGCCTAAGCCTAAAATTGCGGTACCGTTTGAAATAACCGCAACCATATTACCTTTGCCGGTGTATTTATAGGCATTTGCTGGATCGGCTGCTATCTCACGGACGGGCTCTGCGACACCTGGACTATATGCTAGAGCGAGATCATTAACCGTTTCTGCTGGTTTAGTTAGTTCTACACTAATTTTACCTGGAACGGGGTGAGCGTGGTAATGTAATGCTTGTTCACGAAAATCTGACATAACGCGATAGTATCCTGCAATAAGTTAAAAAGTGAGAGGGCTTGCATCTGTACGATACCTGTAATATATAAAAATTCCAAGTATTATCAGGTCTATCCTGTTATATGCTATATCGCTTAATTTTAAAGGATTTCCCAACAATTTCTGCACATAGTTTTAATTCACAACAGATAAAAATTCATCTATTTGTGGCCATTTAAGCACCTGTTTTTGTATTTTATAGGCACGAACACAGCAAATAACCGAAACTTAGCAAAATGAGCAACTTTAACGAACTTAACAGCATTTATAGGTGAAGTTCATATAAATTGTTACTTTTTACAACTTTTGGAATCATTTATATCATTCAAAATATAGCGAAGGGATCACTATTTGTCTGCATTATTAGCGATATATTGGGCATAACAAACAGAAATAGTTATGCACATAAAGCGTGTAGGCATGGGATATAAAAAAGAATGGTTCTGAATTACAGGCATAAAAAAAGCACCCAAAGGGTGCTTCTTTCAACTAAACAGCAAATATTACTTCTTGCTGCTAAGTGCACCGAAGCGCTTGTTGAAACGATCAACACGGCCGCCAGTGTCTAAAATCTTTTGCTTACCAGTGTAAAACGGGTGACACTCAGAACATACGTCTAAGTGGATGTCTTTACATAAAGTAGAGCTAGTTTCGAATTTGTTACCACATGAACAAGTTGCAGTGATAGCTTCGTACTTAGGGTGAATACCTTCTTTCATAGGAACCTCTAGTTAAGGCCGCATCGCTCTCCAAACCCGAAGTCTGGCACCATACGTCGTTAATACAATTAATAGGTCGCGTATTTTATAGCTCAAGCAGCCTCTCGACAAGCTTTAAATTCATCTTTAGCTAAAAAAATAAACAAGTCATCAAACGTTCAGTATTTGTTGGTAGGTTTTTAGCACTAATTTTAGTACATTAGCAACACACGCTATTTTTCTATTCTTAATTCAGTTGAGTTGTTATGCACTTTGTAGAAGTTGCCATAAAAGTCCCTTTACAGCGTACCTTCGATTATAAAGTTGAGCAGCTGCTACATAGCCCTGAGCTGCGAGTAGGCATGCGTGTGCGTGTGCCTTTTGGCTCTCAAAAAAAGATAGCCGTCGTACTGGCAATCAAAACCAGTACCGATGTACCCGAAGATAAAATTAAAGCCATTATTGATATTATAGACGATGCCCCTATTTTATCTGAGCAACACTTAGCACTGCTAAAATTTACTGCTCGCTATTACTGCTACCCACTTGGTGAAACAATTCATACAGCGCTTCCAGCGGCACTGCGCCAAGGTGAATGCCCAGACAAAACCAGTATAAATATGGTTGAACTGACCGACAAAGGTGCAAAATTACCTTCACTCAAAGCAAAAACACAACTTAATTTGCTGAAGCAGCTAGCGCAGTCAGGCAAGTCATCCTTAACCGAATTAAAAGCACTCGGCTTTAATAAAAAAACCATTGATAGCTTGCTCGAAAAAGAACTCATTAAACAGTTTATCGAACATGATAACCAATGGCAGCAACGCGCCCCAACAATTGGCAGTAAACCAACCCTAAATAAAGAACAAGCCGTTGCATGCACAACGATTAATCAAGCCAGTGGGTTCACCTGTTTTTTACTTGAAGGCGTTACCGGCAGTGGTAAAACAGAAGTGTATTTACAATGCCTTGAAGAGGTTCTAAAAAAAGGCCAGCAAGCACTGGTGTTAGTGCCCGAAATTGGCCTAACACCACAAACCGTTAATCGTTTTCGCCGTCGCTTTCCCGATACCCCTATTATGCTTTGGCATTCAGCATTAACCGACAACGAGCGCTTGCAAACATGGCGTTTCTGCGAAAAAGGCAGCTGCGCCATTGTTATCGGCACCCGTTCGAGTATTTTCTTACCTTTTTTATCACTTGGTATGATCATTGTTGATGAAGAGCACGACAGCTCGTTTAAGCAACAAGATACGCTGCGTTATCATGCTCGCGATTTAGCAGCCTACAGAGCTTATCAACAGCAAATACCCTTGATACTAGGTAGCGCAACTCCCGCTCTCGAAACCTTACATAAAGCAATAAATAACAAGTACCAACTATTGAGCTTAACAGAGCGTGCGCAAACCAGCACTGATAACCAATTTCACTTAATGGATATGAAAGGCCAACCTGAACAAGCCGGTATTGCCCATGCGAGTTTGGCCTATATGCGTCAACATCTTGAGCGCGGCAAGCAAGTCATGGTGTTTTTAAATCGACGCGGCTTTTCTCCCACACTCATATGTCATGAGTGTGGCTGGTTAAGTGAGTGCTCACGTTGCAGTACCAGTGCCACATTCCACAAAGCAATTGGACAAATGATCTGCCATCATTGCTCCGAGCAGCATGCGGTGCCCCATCAATGCCCCGATTGTGGCAGCACACAGATTTTTCCTAATGGTAAAGGCACGGAACAAATTGAAGAGTTTTTAGCAGAAACTTTCCCTGATATACCCATTAGCCGCATTGACCGAGATTCAACTCGTCGTAAAGGCAGCTTAGAAAAAGCCCTCGACGACATAAATCAAGGGGGGGCGCGTATTTTGGTGGGCACGCAAATGCTTGCGAAAGGCCATCATTTTGCCGATGTCAGTTTAGTGCTTATTTTAGATGTTGATAGTGGTTTGTACTCGTGTGATTTTCGCGCTACAGAACATTTAGCACAGCTTGTCACTCAGGTTGCAGGCCGTGCAGGACGCAGTGGTGAACCAGGACAAGTACTGTTACAAACTCACTTTCCTGAGCACCCACTATTGCAAGATTTAGTGAATAATGGCTATCAAGATTTTGCGCGCTATGCCCTTGCAGAACGAGAAGATGCTCAGCTCCCCCCCATAACAAACATGGCAATTGTGCGTGCCGAAGGACATAACATAAATCAAGTCATGGATTTTTTAACTGATTTGGTTCCTGTCCAGAACATATCTGGTATACAATTGCTCGGACCGATCCCTGCGCCATTGGAGCGTGTAGCAGGTAAATATCGGTTTCAGTTACATATTCAAGCGCTGGAGCGCTCCCACTTACACCAATATTTAGCGCAAATGGTTGACTATATAAGCACCAGTAAATTAGCGCAAAAGGTGCGTTGGAGCTTAGACGTTGATCCAATAGATATGATTTAAAGGCCAATAAAAAAATCATGGCACAACACGATTACATAAATAAAAAACCATCAAATCGAAATAATAAAAAACAAGCCCCGGCAAAAAAGCCGTTCCCTATTGTTCTTGTCTTTGTCGCCCTTATTTTGCTGGGTGGGTTTGGGTATGGTTTATGGTATATCAAACATAATGCCGATCCTGAACTTGTTGAGCAGCAAGCTAATCCAACAAAATCAGAAGAAGAAAAGGTTATTCCAAAACCGAAACCACCCGAGTTTATTAAAGAAATAAAAGAACACGAAATTCAGGTTGAAGTAAAAGAGATTGAGCAAAAAGGCCCTTATGTAATGCAATGCGGCTCTTTTAGAACGCTTGAACAAGCTCAAACCTTAAAAGCGAAGATTGCATTTGCAGGCTTAGTGTCTGAAGTTAAACGCGTAGAAGGCAGCAATGGCATTTGGTATAAAGTGCGTTTAGGCCCTTACGAAACCAAACGTCTGGCAGAAAGCGACAAAAACAAACTCAAGCGCATTAAAATAATGGGCTGTGGAATTTGGCTTTGGACTTGATTTTAGCTCATTCACCCATATAAACACCTCATCAATCGCTTTTTACGAGCGGCTTCGCCGCTCGATGATGAGGAATAATCATGACTACTATTGTAAGTGTTCGCCGCGACGACAAGGTCGTTATTGGTGGCGATGGCCAGGTTTCACTTGGTAACACCGTAATGAAGGGCAACGCCCGCAAAGTTCGACGTCTTTATAATGGCAAAGTAATCGCTGGTTTTGCTGGCGGTACTGCTGATGCCTTCACCCTTTTCGAACGCTTTGAAAGCAAACTAGAAATGCACCAAGGTAACCTCACCAAGGCCGCAGTAGAAATGGCCAAAGATTGGCGAAGTGACCGCGCACTCAGAAAGCTTGAAGCGCTACTGGCCGTTGCTGACGAAACCGCCTCGTTGATCATCACCGGTAATGGTGACGTAGTACAACCAGAGAACGACCTTATCGCCATTGGCAGTGGTGGTAACTTTGCACAATCTGCTGCGACAGCCCTGCTTGAAAATACCGACCTAAGTGCCCGTGAAATTGTAGAGAAAAGCCTAACAATTGCAGGCAACATCTGTGTATTCACGAATAATTTCCAAACTATTGAAGAATTGTAATAGGAACTGCCATGTCTGAGATGACTCCAAGAGAAATCGTTCACGAGCTTGATCAACACATTATTGGCCAAGCAAAAGCTAAAAAAGCAGTTTCAATCGCACTGCGTAATCGCTGGCGTCGTATGCAGCTTAGCGACGAATTACGCGCTGAGGTTACGCCAAAAAATATCTTAATGATTGGCCCTACCGGTGTCGGTAAAACCGAAATTGCACGTCGCCTTGCTAAACTAGCTAATGCGCCTTTCATTAAAGTCGAAGCAACAAAATTCACTGAAGTGGGTTATGTTGGTAAAGAAGTTGAGACGATCATTCGTGATCTAGTTGATATCTCAATCAAAATGACCCGTGAACAACAAACCAAAAAATTCAAGCACCGAGCTGAAGAAGCGGCAGAAGAGCGTATTCTCGACGCCCTACTACCACCAGCACGTGATACGTTTGGTGAATCACGTTCAGATGAAAACTCTTCGACACGTCAGTCGTTCCGTAAAAAATTACGTGAAGGCCAATTAGACGATAAAGAAATCGATATTGATGTTGCACAAGCCCAGCCTAACGTTGAGATCATGGCTCCGCCTGGTATGGAAGAAATGACCAACCAGTTACAAAGCATGTTCCAAAACATGGGCGGTGATAAGCGCAGTAAGCGCAAGCTGAAAATCAAAGAAGCTTTCAAGCTATTAGTTGAAGAAGAAGCCGCTAAACTTGTTAACCCTGAAGAGTTAAAAGAGCAAGCTATCTTTGCTGTAGAGCAAAACGGCATCGTATTTATCGACGAAATCGATAAAATCTGTAAGCGTGGCGAAGCGTCAGGCCCAGATGTAAGCCGCGAAGGTGTTCAACGCGATTTACTACCATTAATCGAAGGCTCAACAGTGAGCACTAAACACGGTATGGTTAAGACTGACCACATGTTATTTATTGCATCTGGTGCATTCCAAATGGCAAAACCGTCAGACATGATCCCAGAGCTACAAGGTCGTTTACCGATTCGCGTAGAGCTAGAAGCGTTAACCGCCGACGACTTTAAACGTATCCTTACAGAGCCACATGCATCGCTTACAGAGCAGCAACGCGAACTGTTGAAAACAGAGCAGGTTAACGTTGATTTCACTGACGACGCTATTGAGCGTATTGCTAAAGCCGCATGGCAAGTAAACGAAAAAACCGAAAACATCGGTGCACGTCGCTTACACACTGTGATGGAAAAGCTGATGGAAGAAATTTCATTCGATGCTTCTGAAAAAGCGGGTTCAACGCTCACAATTGATGCTAATTACGTCGAGCAGCACCTAGGCGCATTGGTTGAAGACGAAGATTTAAGTCGCTTTATTCTTTAATCACTAAATTATCGTTATAATTAAAAGCCTCCTGTTGGAGGCTTTTTTGTTAGCTTAAAAATCAATGATAGGGTTTACTATGAAAGAAGTGACGAAAGTGCATTATCACAGCGTAAGCAAAGTACTAGACGTTTACTTTGACGATGAGTCGAGTGCTTGCTTTAGTGCAGAGTTCTTACGTGTTCACTCACCCTCAGCCGAAGTACAAGGCCATGGTAATGAGCCCATGAAGCTGGTACTAAATAAGCACCATGTAAGCATTAGCAAAATTGAGCCAGTTGGTCATTATGCGCTTCGTTTAGTATTTAGCGATAATCACAACAGCGGCTTATACAGCTGGCATTATTTAGCCGATTTACAGGCTAATAAAGACTCACTTTGGCAACAATACCAAACCCGTGTCCATGAGCACGAAGCGAATAAAGACAGCGTACCAATAAAATTTGTACCTTAGTTTTATTAGCCACCTAAAAAAAAGCGCGACAAAATTGCGCGCTTTTAAATTTATCTGTTACTGAATCCCTACACTTTAAACTTATCAATTGCTTGATACAGCACGCGAGCCTGCTCAGAGACTTCCTCGCTGGTTTGTGCATTAGTGACGGCATGCCCAGAAGCTTGTTGAGCAATATCTCGAATACGTACCACGTTTTTGTTAACCTCAGAAGCCACCTGACTTTGCTCGTCAATCGCCGTCGCAATGTGCGTACTCATATCCATAATCGTTTGCACGTCTTCAGTGATAGAGCGTAGTAACTCACCTGCTTTCGTTGCCTGAGCGGCACTTTCGCCACCTTGATTACGGCACTGCTGCATAATACTGACAACTTCTCGGGTACGCCCTTGCAAGGTCGTAATAATGCTTTCAATTTCTTGAGTTGAGTCTTGTGTACGTTGTGCAAGCGAGCGAACTTCGTCAGCAACCACAGCAAAACCGCGTCCCTGTTCACCGGCCCTCGCCGCTTCGATTGCAGCATTCAGTGCGAGTAAATTCGTTTGTTCAGCAATGCCACGGATCACATCAAGCACTGAGCCAATCGTTTCGGCATCTTTTTCTAATTGCGACACAACACTCGAAGCATTTCCAAGCGATTCAGATAAATGATTAATCTGTACGACCGTTGACTCAACTTCTGAGCGACCTTGTTGGGCACTTAAATTGGTTGACTCTGCTTTTTTAGCCGCGGCTTCGGTATTATGCGAAATGTCTTGAATGGTTGCCTGCATTTCAGTTGCAGCAGTTGCAACCATATCGGCTTCATGCAGTTGCTCTTGCATACCCGAACTGGTTGCTGATGTGGTTTCTGATAAATGTTCAGTCGCGATATTAAGCGTACTCAGTGCCGTGTTAACTTCGTAAATCAGCTTTTTAAAATCACCAATTAAGCTGTTAAAATCAACCGTCATAATCGTCACTTCGTCTTTGCCCGACTGCTCAATCGAAATACTTAAATCGTTACTACGACGAATCTCATTAATTGTATGGTATACACGCTCAATAGGCTGAATAATTGAACGGCTGGTAAAGTAAACCAAAATCATCACAACAGCACTTGCAATAATAAACACCATTAAAGCAATTAACTGTGCTTGCGACGCGCTTGATTCAACAAATGTTTTTGTCTCATCGGTCAGCTCTGAAACAATGGCATCACTCATCTCAACGCTTTGTTTCATTTTACCCAAGGCACCCGAATCTAAGTCTAGACCGAGTAAGACTTGTGCATCGACGAGTGCTTTAAATTTAGTTTGATAGGTCGACAAAAGAGCCAGTAATTGACTTTCGTAGTTACCATCAAGCTCAGATACTTTAATGGCGGACTCAAAATCAGCGACTAATTCATCAAACTTGGTCAGATATTTTGTGTCAAATCGCAGCATAAAATCTTTTTCGGCGCGGCGTAACTGCAACATGTAAGTGAGTAGGCGGTAATCTTCGCGCTCACTTAATAGTGTTTCGACTTGATGCACAGCGTTACGCAAATCACCATAAAGCGCATCTTTTGGGTGTAAACCTATTTGTTTTTGTAACTCTACAACGCTGTTAAAATCATCGTAATACACTTTAGCTAGGCGTCTAAACTCGCCTAACTTATCTGTTTTCATCGATAAATCGTTTAGCAATTCATCTAATCGCGCCATTTTTGTTTTAAGTTGTGTGTACTCTTTTTCAAATAAGCTAAGGCTGTTTACATCTTTGTAAAACAGAAAGTTTTTCTCATGCTTACGCATAGAAAGCTCATGAATATCAAGCTCCTCCGCGTTTTGAATTGTCTCATTGAGTTTTAGCATCGTGCGAGACTCAAAGATAATGACACATAGCATCACAATCATTGCAAGACCAACAACTAACGCGTTTAATTGTAAACGACGTTTTATAGTTAAGTTTTGTAATACATTCATTCAGAGCGCCCTATAGATACATGCATATAAGAGTATAGCTAAACTATTTAAAGCAGCTAATAAAAGTAGCTAATGTTGCCGGGCATTGTCGTTGATACGAATGGTTTAAACAATAACTTTTTTTTCAATATCAACCTGTTGCCACAAGTGGTAGTGCAATTTATCTAGTTGTTGCCATTGTCTTTTTTGTAACCAGTCAACCAAAGGAGCCGGATCGCTAGGAAAATTCAGTTTTCTGTTTTGTGCTGATTGCAGCCAGTCATCCATGGCATAGGGATTTAAATAGCTCATGACATGCGCCGCCCCCATTGACAATAAAGTCTGTGCATTTATGCCTTGCTCAAATTGCTTACCAAGCGGCTTTAACAGCAGCTTTTTACCCAATTGCAAGGCCTCGCTGGCCAGTTCAAATCCAGCATTTCCTATCACTCCCCCCGCATTGGCAAGATCATTTAAAAAACCGACGCGTGATGGTGATCTTAAGTGAATATTTCCAATTGATGAGTTTTCTGCATCAGGGTGGTAGCAATAGAATTCGCGCTCGGGAAAGTCTTTTAGGTAGTCGACTACACTGTCTAAGTTTTCGAATGGTAAATAAACTAACACCTTATTTTCAACCATGACAGGATTATTATGCTGATGAGCCGCAATAAACGGAGGAATAATATTTTTTGCATAAGGTTGCCAATGCACACCTAAATAAACATTAGCGGGCGCATAATGACGAATTAACGCTCTTCTGAAAAATGAGCGACCAAACATCGGCACTTTATCTGACAAAAATGCCGCCTGATGACTCATACCAATAACCGGCACCCCCTGCTGTTTAGCCGCCCATGCTGTGATCGGCTCAAAATCATTAAACACCAAATCATAGTGACGTAAATCAAGGCTTTTTATATCTTTGATTAACTGCAATGGCCGAGCATTTTTGAGTGTTTTTAAGCTATCAACTTGCCCCGATTTACTGGTAAACGATAAACCACGAAACGCTCGGTAGTTAGCAAATTCATCCATATCGAAGTAATCGTGCTCACGGCGGCCCGAAAACACATAATCAACATCGACACCTAATGCATTGAATGTTGTTGCCATAACCCGAGCACGTGTTATGTGACCATTCCCTGTACCTTGAATACCGTACAAAATTCTCATATATATTCCACCACCATCACAGCAAGTACAGCACAACTCGACCCTATCACTGCACCAACAATCACATCGGCTGGATAATGCACGCCCACGACAACCCGTGAAGCCGCAACGCCTGCCGCCCAGATAAACCACACAGCCATAAAAGCAGGGAAGTACATCGTTAAAATAGTCGCAACAACAAACGCACCAGCACTGTGCCCCGAGGGCAAACTAAACTTATCACTGGGCACCAGGTAAGCCCCTTGCACTAAACAATCACAAGGCCTGACTCGAGCAATGCGTTTTTTAGCCAAAAAATAAATGGGTCGCTCTATAGCAAAGCCAACCAACAGGCTCAAGGCAAACTGCTGGAAATGTAATTGTTCGCTGAACCACCAAAACCCCACAAATAACATCAGGTATAGCCCACCATCGCCGGTTTTTGATAGACCGATTGCTGAGCGTCTAAGCCAATTAGGCGATGCATCGTTAAATACGCTTAAAAACAACTGTTCATCCACTTTTGCTAACTTCGTCAGTATGTTATTTGCCATGGCCAAGCTCCTTGTCATACTTTGTGTCTGTTTTTAATACAAACATGACCTCTTTATAAGAGGGCTACTCATCTCAGCTTAGGTGTTAAAAATAACAATTAGGTGACGCTTTTGAGACACTAATGTTGCGGTGACTTGATTCCTTTGATTTAAAGTAATAAACACGTATTAAGTCGTTGTTATTGAGTTGTATCAGGGTATACTGAGTACTAAACAGACAGTCTCTTTAGAGGATGAAAAAATGGATTACAGCACTTCTGATTTATGCGACCACTTTGCCGATGTGGTTGATGTGCTCGAACCTATGTTTATCAATTTTGGTGGACGCCCAAGTTTCAGTGGTCGAGTTAGAACCGTAAAATGTTTTGAGAACAATGAGCTGATCCGCGAAATATTATCAACAGATGGTACCGACAGTGTACTGTTAATTGATGGTGGTGGTTCAACCCGCCGCGCACTAATTGATATTGAGCTGGCTGAAATCGCATTAGAAAATAACTGGCAAGGTATCATTGTATATGGTGCTATTCGCCATGTTGATGACCTTGAAGAATTAGATTTAGGCATTCAAGCAATTGCGTCTATTCCTGTTGCTGCCGACAGTGAAGGAGCCGGTGAAGACGGTATTGGCGTTAACTTTGCGGGTGTCTCATTCTTTGATGGTGACTTTGTTTACGCTGATAGCACCGGCATTATATTATCTGCTGATGAATTAGAGTTCGACGTAATAGAAGAAGACTAAACTCGGTGACTGACTACCTTAAAATTTATGATGAAGCGGCGGTTAAACATTTATGTGTCCGCCGCGCCAACGAACAGAAAGCGTGGCAAGCCCTCGCCCTCCTCGATACACACACAAACGCACCTCAAGCCCTTATCGATGCAAAACAATTCGGCATTCGCTATGTACTCGTTGGCGTGTGTGAAGATATTGGTCCCCGTGCTAATTTAGGCAATGGCGGTTCGCATCAAGCATGGCAAGCTTTTTTAAAGCGCTTTCTTAATCAAACTCATAATCAATTTCTAAATCATGAACGCGTGTTATTACTCGGCGAAGTGGAACTTGATGATATAAACCAGCAAGCCGCTCACCTCGATAACAAAAACGACGCTGACTTAGCTCAGCTGCGCCAACTTTGCGTAGATATCGACACCCGCGTTGAGCGCGTACTGGCGATGATCTTTGCCGCAGGTTTAGAACCAATTGTCATTGGTGGGGGCCATAATAACTGCTTAGGAATTTTACGTGCGTTAAGTAAACAGCACGCTAAGCCTGTTAATGCCATTAATTTAGACCCACATGCAGATTTTAGAGAGTGTGAAGGTCGCCACAGTGGTAACGGCTTCAGGTACGCCTATTCCGAAAGTCACCTTGCGCAATATCATGTAATCGGTTTGCACGAGTTTAAAAATAACCAAGCAATTCTGAATGCTCTCAAAGATGCGAACTTCTTGTTTGATAGCTACCAAGATATTCAAGTGCGTCGCACTATCGACCTTTCAACGGCCTGCAAACAGGCGCTTGCTCGCTTTGACAGCGCCCCCCTTGGCGTGGAAGTAGACCTTGATAGTATTTCACTCATGCCGGTAAGCGCCTACACAAACTGTGGTTTTAGTGTCAGTGATGCTGAGCATTTTGTGCATTTAGCTGCTAGGCATGTTCATGCCAGCTACCTGCATTTATGTGAAGGTGCACCATCGCAACACCCCGTAGGGTTAGAGGCAGGAATAAACGATGCTGGGCAAATCATTACCGCATTAGTTAATGCTTACTTGCAAGCAAGAGAAAGCCTGTAATAAAACGCGCCAAGAGCCGGGTGAGTAACCTCGTTTTTAGGCGCCATGCATGGCGCGTTTGCGCGAAATAAATTTAACGCCTACATTAAACCGTAGGCGTTATGCTTGCATGGCGCGTTTGCGCAGCAACATCTTTTATAAGATTCACGGCTAAAGCCCTTCCTACAAGTGATACACATCACACACGTGGGAGGTGTTTTAACGCCGAAAAAGCAAA
>NZ_JACDWU010000098.1:0-21408 GCF_016464045.1 Pseudoalteromonas sp. bablab_jr011
GAGTAATCGTATGCGTTTTCGTGCGTTTGGTTCTTTTCGCGAAAGCGCTAAAAGCTGTTCAGCTATGTTTTGGTTCAATGTTATTAACCGGTGATTTTATATAGCCTATATTAGATCAGATATTTAAGCGGAATGGTATAACACCAAAGGAGCAACCTAATCCTAAACCAAGGCCTAAAAGCGAGCCTGTGTATCCGCCAGCACGTTTGGTTATTGCATGGCATGCAGAGCAATGCGGTGGTTTTAAAAGTACGCCGCAGAAGCAGACGTATGTAGGGCAAAAAGAGTTGATCAGTTTATTTAAATATTTATGTATACACAGTGCCTCAGAACCTAAACAAGCATTGGCATTACTCGAAAGCAGTGATCAAGCTTATTATTGGCCTGATGATATAAAACAGTATTTATGGCTACAAAAACAAAGTGTTCAACATAGTCTAAAGGCCAAGCAAGCCAAGCAGGCCTTAACAGAAAAAATGGAAAAAACGTTGTCGTCACTGGCGGCAATTGAACAACAATTGCTGTTACGCGAAGAAACTAAGGAGCAGTAACCATGGCTGAAATAACAAAACCACGCATATTGTTGGTTGATGACGATGCAAGTTTACTGAAATTACTTGCAATTAGAATCGAATCAAAAGGGTATCAAGTTAGCACGGTTGAGAGTGGTCTGGCTGCGCTTCAGCAATTAAAAATGCAAACCTTTGATGCTGTGATTACCGACTTACGTATGGATGAAATGGACGGTATGGCGTTGCACCGCCAGTTGCAAAGTCGCTATCCGTCTATGCCAGTCATTATGATGACAGCGCATGGCTCTATCCCCGATGCAGTTGAAGCAACTAAGCAGGGGATCTTTGCGTTTATTACCAAGCCAGTTGATAAAGATGAGTTATTTGATAGCCTCGCCAAAGCAATCGAGATCCATGGTGTGCATGGTGATGAAACTCCAACGCAAACAAACATAGTTACGCGCAGCGGTGCCATGTTGCACCTCCTTGAGCAAGTAAAGTTACTTGGGCCAACGCATGTTAATGTATTAATTTCAGGGGCGAGTGGCACAGGTAAGGAGTTATTAGCACAGGCGATTCACCAGCATAGTCACGTTAGTGATGGGCCTTTTGTTGCAATTAACTGTGGGGCTGTACCAGGTGAGTTGTTAGAATCAGAATTATTTGGTCATAAAAAAGGTGCGTTTACTGGGGCGGTAAAAGATCACCAGGGTTTGTTTCAACAGGCTCAAGGTGGTACCCTTTTTCTTGACGAAATAGGTGATATGCCACTGAATTTACAAGTAAAGCTATTACGTGTATTGCAAGAAAAAACAATTCGTCCCGTGGGATTTCAAGAAGAAATTCCTATTGATGTACGGATAGTATCGGCAACGCATAAAAACTTACCTGAAGCGATTAATAACCAATTGTTTCGTGAAGATTTGTATTACCGACTCAATGTGGTGAACTTAAAACTTCCTCCTTTGTGTGAAAGACGGGAAGACATAAGCTTGCTGGCACAGCACTTTGCAAGCGTAATAGCAAAACGTATGAATCAAGATGAAAAGCGTTTTGCTAATGACGCAATGCATGCATTGGTGCGTTATGACTGGCCTGGTAATATTCGTCAGTTACAAAACGTGATTGAACAAGTTGTCGCGCTGACCCCAGGTAATGTAATTGCGGTACAGCTAGTTGAAAGCGCGCTCAATAGCAATGTAAGTAATGCAGAGCCATTATCATTAAACGATGCTAAAAAAGAGTTTGAGCGTGACTATTTAATAAATACGCTAAAAATGGCAGCCGGCAATGTTGCAGAGGCTGCAAAGCTTGCAAAACGCAATCGCTCAGATTTTTATAAGCTAATTAAAAAACACAACATTAATGTAGAAAATTTAATCTAGATACAACAAAACCTAGATGCAAAAAAAGGAAAGCGCATGGGGCTTTATTTAGTTTACCTTGGTGGTCGTATACAAGGCTGTCATATCGAAATGCACGATGTTCGATTTGTTGTTGGTGATAAAATTGAAGACACCTACTCAAAGCTAAAAGCGCAGTGGGTGGGTGACAAAGGCAGTGTGCACATGGATAGCTACATGCATATTCAGCACATTGATGGTTACAAAGTAGAGGTGATAGAAGGGGCTCACGAGCAACCTGAAAAGCTTTATTTTGTTAATTTAGGCGCGTATCGAGCAGACAGTCTTGCCGAACAACATGACTTTGCATTGTATGTTGCGCGCAGCAGTGAGGAAGCAAAGCAACGTGCTAAAGACTCTTTGCTTGCAGGGCTGACACATTTGCACAAAGATGATTTACATGACGTAGATGATTGTTTTGCTATCGATTTACTCGATAGCAACTTGACCCTTAAGCTAACACCAAGTGGGCACTCTCAAGCGATGAAACCCGATTGGTTTGGCTATCACGTTTTATAGTGAATTAATTAGTCATCATTCTCGCTTTTACTGGCAACCTTAAAAGCAATGATGACTAAAGCAAACAGTGCAAAAGGGAGTGCAGCAAGTAAATATTCTACAGTATGGCTATCTTGGTAGTTAGGCTGAAGTAAAAAGTGCCCAGCAACACATAACAAGATTGCCACAAACAAAACAGGCAATAAGATTAACTCTTTTTTTGGCGAGTGATTTTTCATTACATAAGGTCAAATTTCAATGGTGGGGCATTGTAATGAGCTAAGTTAAGCTAGGTCAAATAACTTGGTGACTTATATTGCGCTGTATCAACTTTTTTAGTCGGTATTTTCTTTGATTGCTTTTTAGGCTCTGCGGGTTTATCTGTTACATCATTACAATTATAAAGTGCCATTATGAATTCGATTTCTTCACGTTGTAACCTTGATTGCATGATGCCCCCTCGAGTCAAATTTGCCTTTTATAGTACAATATACTAAGCCCGCTAATCTGAATTATTGGTGAATAACTAAGCGTTAAATTGTAATCAAGTGTAACGCTGTCATCGTTGTTTTATAGGCAAACTTACAGTGAACACCACGCCGCTATCATCTGCGATATTTTCAGCCTTGACCTGTCCCTCATGGTAATCACAAATTAAACGAACAATATACAAGCCTAATCCTAAATGGGGTTGTTGCTGATGCTCCTGAGTTCTCACTGATACCATCGAATCAAATATATGATCTACTAAGCCCTCTGGTAACAAAGGGCCTTGGTTCACAATTTTTAGAATAGCGTGCTGTTCGTTTTTAGCTAAACTCACCGTTACTTGGCTGTCAGGAGATTTAAACTCGAGCGCATTATTAATCAGTTTATCAAGAAGTTGGGCAATAAACTCCGGGGCCCCTCGCAGGGGCAGTGGTGATTCATAAAGTGATAAATTAAATAATTTCTCGCCATAAGTAATTTGGTAACCTTGCATGCAGCCAGTGATCACTTGAGTGAGATCAAACGTCTCAGCTTCCACATTTTGAATGCTTTGTTCTAGGCGTGTTGCTTCACTCATTGTGGTTATTATTTTACCTAGTCGCTCAACGCCTTCGCTGGCGCGCGCGAGGTATTTTTGACTAAACTCAGATTGCGGCTGCATTTGTAAGTTTTCAAGCGATGAGCGCACCACCGCAACAGGGGTACGTAATTCATGAGAAAGGCGTGATGACATATTCTCAAGGTAATCGGTATAACCACTTAAGCGGCTGACAATATTGGCAAAACTACGTGAGAGATCACCAATTTCATCATTTGAATCGGTATACGTTATTTTGCCTGTAATTCGGCCTTGTGCATCAATAGCTTGCTCAGCGTTATCACGTAAACGACGAATACGGCTTGAGATCCGTGATGCAAAAAAGAATAAGGTGACAGTACCGACTAGCATGACAGATAAAATAACGTTAAATAGTTTCTCGAGCGATTTATTACGAAGAGTACGCACACCATTGGTGGTTTCTTCTGCGATAACTGCACCAATGACCTTATCTTGAATCCAAATCGGGTAGGCTGCTGATAAGATCACCGCCTTGCTATCGGGAGTTAAACGCCACGATGAAGCGGGTTTCCCGTTTAATGCACTGGCGATATGCGTGCCTTGCATAGCGGCCACATCATGCAAAGTATCAATAAACTCATTTTCAGGGCGAGTTAGTATTTGGTAATAAAGCGGATGCAAGTAATCACGCTCAAATTGTTGCCACCATGTTGTTGCCGGTTTATCTGTGAGTCCATCTGCCCAGACACCATCAGCGTGATGTATAGACCCCGCTTGTGCGAGTACGCGATGGTGGCTATCGACTACCCAAATTCGACTGCCGCTATGGCCCATCCCTTTTAAAATACGGTTTATCTCTGGTGAAGGCACAAGCACCGAGCCAATGTCGTTGGGATTGAGTAGGTTAGACGTTGACATAAGTTGAGGCTCAACTTTGTCATCATCCCAATCTTCAATTGCAAATCCCAGCTTGTTGCCAAGCATGCTTAATGGAAAGCGCAGTTCAATGTTATAGCCCGTTTCTGTGCTTTGAAAATAGCCTTGAATCTTTGTAACAGGCTCGCGGCTGATAGCGTCAAAGGCATTAACCCAGCCATCTTGGCGAGCAGCAATCACGTAATGCTTAAATTCACCTTCGGGGGTCTTTAACATGATTTGTAAGTGATCATTGCGCGTAATACTGAGCGTATTTTTAGCGCGATACACCAACGAGCTATCACGCACCTCAAAGACTGCATACAAATAGTTTTCGTACTTACCAACCATATGACTAAATGCTAAATCAGCGTCTTCGTGCGCGGGGTTTACACGTTGTAAGTAGCGTTTATCGTAATGCCAAAAAAGTGCCCTATAGGGTTGCCAGTCAGCAAGTTTGCCATCAAGTTGAATCGGGTTACTGAGGTTATAGGCATATAAATCACGGCCTTTAACGACCTGATCTAAAAAATTGGTTTGCGAGTCGAATAAGGCTGGCCGTTCATGTAACGCTGTTGCCAGGGCTCGTGTGGTGCCTACGAGTGTTTTTTCTTGGCCCTGCCTTAAAAACTTTTCCATTTCCCAAACATATTCATAGCCAAGCCAAGGTAGTAAAAACAAAAAGCAAGACAGTAAAATAAACTTACTGCG
This sequence comes from Pseudoalteromonas sp. bablab_jr011, assembly GCF_016464045.1. Lineage (NCBI taxonomy): Bacteria > Pseudomonadati > Pseudomonadota > Gammaproteobacteria > Alteromonadales > Pseudoalteromonadaceae > Pseudoalteromonas > Pseudoalteromonas sp. bablab_jr011. The sequence continues at coordinate 5,088 of NZ_JACDWU010000098.1, forward strand.
CAAACCAAATCTGAGCATTAAGCTTGCTCCCAGCGATAACCCATACCGTAGACTGTGTCGATACAATCGAAGCTATTATCTAAGGCGATAAACTTTTTTCGGATACGCTTAACATGGGAAGTAATCGTACTGTCATCGACATAAATTTTTGCATCGCTCATTAATTCATTGCGACTTTTTACATGCCCTGGACGCTGCGCAAGTGAATGCACCATCCAAAACTCAGTCACCGTCAAGTCAACAAGCTGATCGTGCCAAAACACTTGCATACGCTGGCTATCTAATTTTAATAGACCACGATGCAGTAGTGCATCTTGATTAGCCGGTTGTTCAAGTGCATCTAAGCGTCTGAATAAAGCCCCAATACGTGCGGCAAGGTGCGCCATACTGATATCTTTTGTTAAGTAGTCATCAGCGCCCATGCGCAGGCCACAGACCGTATCAATTTCACTATCACGCGCGGTTAAAAAGATAATAGGCAAGGTTTTCGAGAGCGATCGTAATGTTTGACATAATAAAAACCCTCCATCAATTTCATGCGCTAAGCCAATGTCCACGATGGCCAAATCTGGTAATGACTGGCTAAACGACAGCTCTGCGCTTGCTCGGTCAGCAAACCCAATGACTTGATAGCCTTGTGCGCTCAACATTTCAGTGTAATTTTCGCGAATGGCTGTTTCATCTTCGACAATGGCTATTTTCTTCATTCTTCCTACTTATTTAGCTTCATAGTCAGCACTATGAATACACTATACCGAAAATTTTACTGTGCGTACTGGCAAAAATGCGATTGCCATTTTTCTGCCACAATTGCTCAGCAGTTTGCCTTTTTTGATCCCCTTTATTGCCATTTCGGCTTGTTTTAATAGCGCTATACCACGTTTGCAACGCCAACCAATAGTTGCCAAACAATTAATGTAAAAGAAAGGATTAAATTATGAAAAAGATCATCATTGCTGCACTTATAACGTCGGCCCTATCAACAAGCCAATTTGTTGAGGCTGCGCCTCAAGCAAAACAAGAAACACCAAAAGAAACAGCTATTGGCCTTAGTGCAGGCGCTGTAGTTGGCGGTTTGATTGGGGGCCCTGTGGGTGCATTTGTTGGCGCATTTGCCGGAGGATTAATCGGTGAAAAAGAAGCCGGTGAGCGTGTTATCGAAGCGCAAAACCAGGCACTTGTTGTTATGCAGCAGCACACCGCAGATTATCAGCAGGTTATTGCTAATAATGCAGTTTTGACTGAGCAACTTGAGAGCTTAAATGATGAGAAAGAGCAATTGCTTCAAGCCCAACTAAATACTTTGCTGGCCATGACCGTTCAATTTAAAACAGGGTCAAGTGAGATAGCCCCGCATTTTGCCAGTCAGCTCGATAAAGTCGCACAGTTACTGATTGAACAACCGCACTTGGCTATCGACTTAAACGGCTTTGCCGACCAACGGGTTGATGAACTCGCTAATTTAATGCTATCTAAGAAACGTGTGAATGCCGTGCAAAGTTATTTAATTAAACAAGGTGTGCCGCACACGCGACTGTCTGCTACAGCATTTGGCGAGAAACAAAGTGTTGCAAGTTCAAATGATTATGAAGATAACGTGTTTGATCGCAGAGTCACACTAACCACACGACCTGTTCAAAACACGCAATTACAGACTGCAAAAAGCAATCGCTAATTCATCTGTCGATGGAGTGACATGTTATGTTGAGTAACCGAACCAAAAGGCTCTTGTCCGTGAGCCTTTTTATCCTACTTTTAGGATATGCTATAAATCCTGCATTAGCCGCTAATGTCAGTGCACAATTACGGTTTTATGATAACTTGCACAGCGAAGTGTCATCAGGCGTTTTAGTCAAAAACGATGTGACGATGACGCTCACAGGTTTAATCAATCATGTGGTTGTTAAGCAGCGTTATCAAAACCCACACCCGTTTGCAGTTAATGCGCGTTATGTATTTCCTTTGCCCGATGAAAGCGCAGTACATGCATTACAAATGCAAATTGGTGAGCGTGTGATTACGGGCAATATTGCACTCAAACAGCAAGCTGAGCAGCAGTTTAAAGAGGCGCAGCAGCAAGGCAAGCGAGCAGCCCTAGTACGTCAGCAACGGGCGAATATTTTCGCAACCGATGTTGCAAATATCGGGGCGGGCGATGAAATTGAAATCACCTTACAGTATCAAGAGATAATTGGTTTTCGTGATGGGGTATTTTCACTGCGTTTCCCAACCACGATTACACCCCGCTATGAGCCAAAAACAGCTCAGCTTAAGCCTCATACAAGCGAAAACCCAGAGCCTAATTCATCGTCAATGTTGAATCAGAGCGCTCTGGCTTCTGCGTGGTTAAAACCGGTGTACCAACGCACAAATAGTCAGCAGGTTGATGCACATTTAAACTTGGCTATTAACATGGATATTGGTTTAGAGCTTAGTGATATAAATGCAAACCTGAGCGGTATGCAAATTGATAACCCACATTTTGGGCGCTATATACTTGCCCTTAATCGCGATGTACCGATGACACGTGATTTTGAGCTGACATTTAAGCCGCTCGACAAAGAGAGTTCACAGGCTGCGTTTTTTAAAGAAGTCGTCAATGGCGAAGAATATGGACTATTGATGCTCGTGCCGCCAGCGGATCATTTTACCGCACAGGCACGCCTCCCGCGTGAAATGGTCTTTGTAGTCGACACGTCGGGTTCTATGCATGGTCAGTCCATGGAGCAGGCAAAGCACGCTTTGTTTTATGCTTTATCGTTACTCGATGAAAACGATAGCTTTAATATTATTGGTTTTGATAATGACGTTACGGCTCTTAGTGAGGCTGCAATGATTGCCAATGACTTTAATATTCGCCGTGCAGAGCGTTTTATATATGGCTTGCAAGCCGATGGTGGCACAGAGATAAGTAATGCACTATCGCGGGTGTTAGATGGCAAACAGCATGATGGTTTTGTGCGTCAAATTGTATTTTTAACCGATGGCAGTGTAGGCAATGAAACACAGTTGTTTTCGCAAATTCAAGCTGACTTAGGTGATAGCCGCTTATTTACCGTTGGTATTGGCAGTGCACCAAATAGTTTCTTTATGACACGCGCTGCTGATATTGGTCGTGGTACGTTTACCTTTATTAGTAGCGCCAGCCAAGTACAGCCTAAAATGCAGCTATTATTCGATAAACTCGCTCACCCAGTTGTAACTGAGCTTGTCTTACATGCAGATAACCAAGAGCTTGAGTACTGGCCATCGCCTTTACCCGATCTTTATTTTTCTGAGCCCGTGTTAGTTGCGGTGAAGTTAGCTGGAAATCAACATGTAACCCTGACCGGGCAGACTCTATCAGGACCCCTTAATATTAACTTATCAGCGAATCACGCGGCGCAAGGTGAGGGCATAGCAAGACTATGGGCAAGGCAGAAAATTAAGTCACTCCTGCTTTATAATGATAAAGACAGCGTAAAGTCAGAAGTCGAAACATTGGCACTTCAGCATCATTTACTCAGTCCATTTACTGCTTTTATTGCTGTTGATAACGTCGCTGGGAACGAAATTGCTAAGCGCTCAGTGCAACTAAGAAATAGGCTGCCGAGTGGAATGACATTGCCACAAACAGATGGGCAAAGTCGTGTATTTATAGTGTTTGGCTTGTTATTGGTATCGTTAGCATGGTTATGGCAATGGCGACGTTAAAAAAGGCCTTACCACTGTGTGTGGGGTTGCTTGGCATTTCACTGCTACTCAATGGCAGTTATATGCAAGCCAAGGCGTGGCTTGCCCAGCATCTGATTGAGTCAGCTTGGCAACATGCTTTGCTGACGCCAAATGAAAAAGTCAGGCCGTGGTTTTACGCTGACGGTTATGTCACAGCACAACTAAATTGGCCTACTCAGCAGCAACGTTTAACTATTTTAGCGGGGGCGTCGGGGCGTAACTTAGCCTTTGCTCCCGGGCATTTCTTACCCAGTGGTGAACTTTCGAGTGACAATGGGGTGTTAATTGCAGGCCACAACGATACCCACTTTGCATTTTTAAAAAATGTGAAAGTGGGCGAGTCGTTTTCTATGCAGTTACAAAACGGCCAAGTCGTGCACTACCAAGTACGCAGTGTTCGTGTCATTCATCAACACGAGCAGGCCTTTTTAATGCAACCCGGTTTGTATTTATTAACCTGTTACCCTTTTGATTCTTTGGCATCGGGTACCGAGTTGAGGTTATTAGTGTCGGCAGACAAGCTCTCATCATCTACGTCAATTTTAAGTTCTTGATGGCGTTGACTGACAATCACGCCCGCAAATACCACACCGATACTTAACCACTGCCAAGTTGTTAGCACTTCTCCCAGTAAGATAGCGGATAAAATTAACGCAAAAATAGGAATCAAATTAGAGTAAGCCGCGGCAGTTAGGACCGATACTTTACTGATGGCATAGTTATACATACCATAGCCGCCTAAGGTCACGCACGAGCCTAAATATAAAATACTCAATAGGGCACTCAAATCATGTTGATTCTCGCTCGGCAGTTCAATAAAGAATAAAAAGGGTGCAAAGAATAGGCTGCCACTAAAGCCTTGTATGGCTATCAGTGTAAGCGGGGAGTAACGTGTTACTAAGTGTTTAACACTGACAGTATAAAAGGCCGCGCAGACCATGGCCATGAGCTCTAAAAAGTTACCCAGTAAAGGGTTTGGCGCTTGCTCGCTACTTGGCGAAAGCAAGGTTAACAAAATACTGCCACCAATACAGAGGGTAAAGCCAACCACAATGGCTTTACTGATGTACTCTTTTAACATTAAGAAAGCTAAAATAGCGACAATAATCGGTAAGCAAGACACAATAACACCCGCTTGCGATGCTGATGTGTATTCAAGCGCATGACCTTCAAATAAGTAATATAAGCAAGGCTCTGCCAGCGACATGCCTATCAAGTATTTCCAGTCGCCTTTTTTAAATTCAAAGCGGATCACAAATCGCCACAAGCATAAACAAATTAAAAGGGTGGTTAACATCCTTAAAAAAATTACCAACACGGGGTCATAAATTGTGATTGCATGCTTTAACGCAATATAGGAACTTCCCCATAAAAAAGTGGCAATTATTAAGCATAAACTGGCAGGCATAGGTGTCGCTTCGTGTGTTAAAAATGAAAAAACGATCCTAGCATGAATTTTTTTAACTTGTTCAAAAACTGTTTGCTGGTATATATAAATTCTCTATTTTATTTACAGAATTAATAACGCAGATGCAAAGGCCACACGTCGTTGTTGTAAAGCTAGGCACAAGTGTGCTGACAGGCGGTACAGACAAATTAGATAAAGCACATATGGTGGAGCTTGTTCGCCAGTGTTGTGAGTTAAAAAAACAAGGTTATCAGGTTGTTTTAGTATCCAGTGGCGCAGTCGCTGCGGGTCGTGAGCAATTAATAACCCCCTGTGGCCGTTCTTTGATCGAAAAACAAATGCTGGCAGCAATTGGCCAAGGTCATCTTATTCATACTTGGCAGAGTTTATTTGCACTCTATGGTATTAATGTTGGGCAGATGCTGCTTACCCGAGCAGATGTTGAAGACCGCGAACGTTATTTAAATGCCCGCGACACACTCAATGCATTGCTTGCGCATAATGTGGTTCCAATCATTAACGAAAATGATGCCGTAGCCACGACTGAAATAAAAGTCGGCGATAATGATAACTTGTCTGCGTTGGTGGCTATTTTAGCAAATGCAGAAAAACTTTTGCTGCTGACCGACCAAGAGGGGTTGTTTACTGGTGACCCGCGCTCTGATGTTAATGCAACTCTCATAAACGAAGTATCACACATTAACGATGAGCTCAGAGAGCTTGCTGGTGGAAGTGGTACAAGTTTAGGAACTGGCGGAATGGCAACTAAACTTCAAGCTGCTGATATTGCTCGTCGTGCAGGCGTTGAAGTGATTATTGCCAAAGGTGCGGGTAAAAATGTGATTTTAAATTGCATGGCTGACAAACTGCCAGGTACTCGGTTTTTAAAATTAACCGCCCCCAAAGATGGTCGAAAAAAATGGCTATTAGCGGGCCCCAAAAGTTCTGGGCAACTGGTGATCGATGATGGTGCCAGTTTGGCACTCCAAGAGCGCGGAGCCAGCCTTTTAGCAAAAGGGGTCAGAGCTGTTAGAGGCCAATTTGAACGAGGTGATGTAATTGAAGTGATATCGAGTGAAGGTCAATGTATTGCAAAGGGGCTCGTTAACTTTAACCATCAAGAAATCGATACAATAAAAGGCTGCCACTCATCACAAATTGCGCAGTTACTTGTGTTTGCACCAAGCAGTGAAGTAATACACAGAGATGATATGATTTTATTATAGTTTTTTAGTAATTTTTATAAATTTAACTACACTAAAGTTACTAATAGTTCTGGGGACTTTTCAATGCAGGCAAACCCTTGTGGACATGAATGGGTTGTGACGATAACACAGCAAGAAGAAGAGCCAGAGCTTGATCAGGCCCTTGTCGATGCGGTGGCAGGGTTAGGAGAGTTTTCGCGGTTTGCTATTTATGTCAATAAATTCTTTAAACCAGGGCTACCTGCACAATTAATTAATAAAGACACCGTGATAGAGAAGCTCTCTGAACACGAGGTCAATGAATTAATAGATAAAGTCAGTCGCAATAAAATCCGCATTAGCCATAACTATGGCTGTATTTATACTTATGTACCTGTTTATTATACGGGAAATGTAGTAGGGGTTTTAGTGATTGAGTCGAATCAAGAGCTCACCGAACGCTGTAGTATGTTAGCAATTTACATGCTAAATATTTACGCTAATCAACTCGCATTGTTGCATAAGTCCCGCCTTGACCCATTGACAGAATTACTTAATCGTCAAACGTTTGATAAAAAAGTGATTGATATCGCGGCGCAAGCGGCGCATGGAGTTACTCACTCAGATGTAAATCACCGCCACTGGTATTTGGCAATGATCGACATTGATCACTTTAAACGTGTGAATGATAACTACGGCCATGTTATTGGTGATGAAGTCATTTTGCTGGTCGCACAATTACTCAAAAATAACTTCCGATTCGAAGATTATGTATTTCGTTATGGGGGAGAAGAGTTTGCCATTTTATTTCAAGCAACCGACGAATGTGATGCGCGCAACGTGTTAAATCGATTTCGTGCGTGTGTCGCTGAGTATCCATTTCCGCAAGTAGGTAGCCTCACTGTAAGTTGTGGTTTTTTGCCTATTTGTGAGTTTGAAATGGTTGCAAGCTTAGTTCAAAAAGCAGATAACGCCTTGTATCATTCAAAGAACATGGGGCGTAATCGCATAACGGCGTATTGCGAATTGGATATTCAAGATAATAAACACAATGATGACTCGATAGAGTTATTTTGAGCCTGTTGCAGCGTGTAGTGCTGTGTTAAAATTGCCCACCTTATTTTATTCAGTATGAGAATGTGAGATGAAGTTTGTCCGCTGGTTGTTAGGCCGCCTTATTTTACTTTTTGATTTTATTTTTACGCCGCGCAGTAAAAAACGTCCTGCTGCAGAGCAAGCACAGCTTGATTTAGTAACATCACAATTTAAGCTATATCAATTCAAAGCGTGCCCATTTTGCGTAAAAGTACGCCGTGCGATTAAACGCCAGGGCTTATCTGTGGAAACTCGTGACGCCAAAGGTAATGAACTCTTTCGCCAAGAGCTATTAGAGCAGGGCGGAAAAATTAAAGTACCGTGTTTACGTATTGAAGAAAACGGCCAAGTAACGTGGTTGTATGAATCAAACGATATCATTGCTTATTTAGATAAAGTCGCTGCATAAAGCGGCTTTTCACTTCGATAATAGCTCATGCTGTGCTAGCATTTGGGCAAATTTTTAATTGTCTTTTGAGAGATATAACCATGACAATTCGCACCCGTGTTGCTCCTTCACCAACAGGTGATCCGCATCTAGGTACTGCTTACATCGCTTTATTTAACTACTGCTTTGCAAAACAGCAAGGTGGGGAGTTTGTTTTACGTATAGAAGACACTGACCAAGTGCGCAGTACAGCTGAATCAGAGCAAGCTATCATGGATAGCTTACGTTGGTTAGGCTTAAACTGGGATCATGGTCCTGATGTGGGCGGTGAGTTTGGTCCATACCGTCAATCTGAGCGAAGTGATTTATACAAAAAGTTTGCGCATCAGTTAGTTGAGCAAGGCAAAGCATTTTATTGTTTTGCAACTAGCGAAGAGCTAGATCAAATGCGTGAAGAACAAATGGCTGAGGGTTTGCGTCCTAAATATGATGGTCGTGGTTTAAATCTATCAGACGATGAAATCAAAGCGAATCTTGACGCGGGTAAGCCGTACGTTATTCGTATGAAGATCCCAAGCGACGGCACGTTTAAGTTTAACGACTATCTTCGTGGCGAAATTGAGATCCCGTGGGAAAACGTAGACATGCAAGTGTTGCTGAAAGCCGATGGCTTCCCAACGTATTTCCTTGCTAACGTTGTTGATGATCACCACATGCAAATTAGCCATATTTTCCGTGGTGAAGAGTGGATCAACTCAGCGCCTAAGCTATTAAAATTATACGAAGACTTCGGTTGGGAAGCGCCTGTACTTGGTCACTTGCCGTTACTTCGTAACCCAGATAAATCAAAGTTATCAAAGCGTAAAAATCCAACTTCAATCAATTACTACAAAGAAATGGGTTACCTGCCAGAGGCACTATTGAACTATTTAGGCCGCATGGGTTGGTCAATGCCTGATGAACGTGAAAAGTTCACGCTAGATGAGATGATTGAACACTTTGATATGAAACGTGTTTCTCTGGGTGGGCCTATTTTCGACGTGGATAAGCTTAGCTGGTTAAACGGTATGTGGATCCGTGAAAACTTGTCAGATGCTGAATTAATGCAACGTTTTGTTGATTGGAAATTTAATACTGAGTTATTCGCTAAAGTATTACCAGAAGCAAAAACACGTATTAATACGTTATCAGACATGGTTGATCTTGCCGGTCATTTCGTGGGCGGTATTCCAAGCTATGATCCTGCGTTGTTAACGGCTGGTAAAGCGGGTGAAGATGCAACACGTCAAGCACTGCAATTCTTCATCTGGCAATTAGAAGGCTTACGTACATGGGAAAAATCAGCGATTTTTGCCATAGCGAAAGAAGTTGCAACGTTCCATGAGCTGAAGATTAAAGATTTTCTTGAGCCGATTTTTGTCGCTATTACGGGCAAAACATCATCAACATCGGTACTTGATGCAATGGAAATATTAGGCTCAGACCTGTCGCGTGCGCGATTACGTGTTGCACTTTCGCACATTGGCGTGTCAAAAAAGCAAGCGAAAAATATTGAGCGCGCTTACCGCGATTACCCGCAAGCTTAAAAATTATTACGCTTTAAAAACCGAGCTATATGTCAAGTGACCCCCAATAGTTGGACATTCCAATTACTGGGGGTTTTTTTATATTTAAATCAAAGTTAACGCAGATTTAACTATGTAAATAGGTACTACTCTAATAGTATTAAACATGTACAACTTATCACTTGTAGGAATATCTTAATTAAGCAGTATAAGGTGGCTGCAAGCGAGGGATTTTTTAAGCTGAAGTGAATGCTTCGGTTAATTTTCAAGGAGAAAGTGATGTTCAAATACTTATTGGTCTGTTTGACCTTTTTTGGCATTAGTATGTCGAGTTTCGCTGCTGATAAACCCAATGTGCTTATTATTTGGGGTGATGATGTTGGTATGTGGAATATTAGCGCTTACCATCGTGGCATGATGGGAGGTAGCACACCTAACATAGATAGCATTGCCAATGATGGCATGATATTTATGGATCATTACGCACAGGCCTCGTGTACGGCTGGTCGTGCTGCATTTATTACTGGTCAGTACCCAATGCGTACCGGTCTTAGTACGGTAGGTCTACCTGGAGCACCACAAGGTTTGCAAAAGAAAGATCCAACGTTAGCAACGATGCTTAAATCTAAGGGGTATGTAACAGGGCAGTTTGGTAAAAACCATTTAGGTGACCTTGATGAACACTTACCAACAAATCATGGTTTTGATGAATTTTTTGGTATTTTGTACCACCTCAATGCGGGTGAATACCCAGAACAGCAAGATTATCCACAAGACGCCAAAACACAAGAAAAGTTTGGTCTAAAAATGCGTGGAGTCATTCATTCAAAAGCGCTTGCTAATGGTAAACAAGAGGTTAAAGATCTTGGCCCATTTGGTAAAGAACGTCAGCGTAATTTAGACCAAGAAGTGCTTGTTGAATCAAAACGTTTTATTCGTGATGCAGTAAAACAAAATAAGCCTTTCTTCGTTTGGCATAACACCACACGGATGCATTATCAAACTAACCTTAATAAAGCGTATGACGGTAAAACAGGGTTTGGTTTATATGCTGATGGTATGGCTGAACTGGATGATGATGTAGGAGAGCTGCTTAACTTACTTGATGAGCTTAAAGTATCTGATAATACAATAGTGATGTTTTCTACCGACAATGGAGCTGCATCAAACTCATGGCCTGATGGTGGCAACCAGCCGTTTCATGGTGAAAAAGGTGTTGGTGGCTGGGAAGGTGGTTTCAGAGTTCCTATGCTTGTTAAATGGCCAGGCCATATTCCAAGTGGTGTAAGCACGGGTGAGTTTATGACCATGGAAGATTGGATACCAACGATTATGTCATGGCTCGGTGATAAAGACCTAAAAGCTAATTTGCTTAAAGGTACAAAAATTAATGGCCAAAAGTATAAAGTTCATTTAGATGGCTTCGATCAAAGTGATATCTTGTTGAATAATGGTAAAACAAACCGTAAAGAGTTTTATTATTTTACCGAAACGACTTTCCACGGTATGCGTTACGGTGATTGGAAGTTAATTTTCACAGAGCAAGAGCATTGGTTCAGATCTTCGCAACAAGCCCTTACTACACCTTATATCATTAACCTAAAAATGGACCCATTTGAGCGCTTCATTGATGCAAGGGGTTACGATGAGTGGGCAGAAAACCGTAGCTGGATTTTAGGCCCTGCAGGTAATCAAATTTCAGAGTTTGTAAAAACCTTTAAGGCTTTCCCGCCTAGCCAAGAGAGCATGTCAGTACAAGTGGATAGTGTCGCTGAAATGATTTCAAAGCAAGCGCTAAACCGCTAACAATATAGGCTTTACCAGGGCACGACGTTGCGACATCGCAGTTTTGTTCGTCACTGGTAAAGCTTTTACAGCTTTCAACCCCGTAGCCATTGCCGCCTCTATTTACCCCCTCACGTTTTAACTGCTCAATAGCAATACTCTATTTATCGCTGTTGGATTGTAACCGCTAGATTGCACTGAACGTTGCCCTAGGCAGCTAAGTTCTTCAACATCGCCAAAATAATATGCATCACTTTGAATAGCTTGTTCTTCACTTATAAATTCCTGTATTCGCTACTTTTCGAATTCATAAGTAAACAAATTAGGGGACTGTTAGTCTTAAACCTATGTTGCCGCAGGCAGATAAAGTTGAAAAAGTGGTGAGTAAAACGAGCAGTCGAGTGATGTCTTTTTCACTTTAACTAAGTTCTATTGTTCTATCGCTAAAAGCATGACTTTGTTGTTAAAAATTGAGGCTAATATTGAATCAATACATCCATTTATGCACTTTGGTTAGTCTTAAATGGGGTTGAAAATGTAACTAAGCTTGAATCTTTGTTAACAGTGTCGATTTTTTGCGTCTTAAATAAAAGTAGAAATTTTCACATTTAGAGAGTGTTCATTAAATTTCGATTAGCGTTATGGCTTGTTTTATAAGCTTAAATTTGATTTTGTCGTTATTTTGGTAATTTATTTGTTAAGGTTAAGTACAAAACGCTACAACTAAGTTGATTAATTTGTTTCATGGGTGTGATTGAATAACGGTTAAGTTTTGAAATGGATATTCATAAAACTTAAATAATTATTCAAATAACTATCCAGGAATTACTTATGCAAGTAAAAACACTCTCAATTGCTGTCGCTGCGGCTCTTTACAGTGCCAGCGCAGCCTATGCGACTGGTATTGAAGCTAATAACAACGCAAATAAATTACAAGCACCTAATATTACATTCGATGAAGTAAAAGCACTTTCAAATAAAGTTCATGACGCTAGTTCAGAAACAATGTTGCAAAACAATGGCTTGAACGTAAAAATAAATGCACAAACAAGAAAGTTCGTTGAAGAAGGCATCACAGGCGAAAGTATTTATATTGTAAAACTTCGTGACAATGCCGTTGCATTAGAAGCAAGAGATATTCAATCTCCACTTGCTCGTAGCTTGCAACAACAAGGTGTAAGCAAGATTTTTGAACACGGTAAGCCGTCTTCTCCTGCTGTAATCGACTATCAAAATAAGTTATTAACTAAGCAGCAATCGGTAATGCAGAGCGTGGCTTCAGTAACAGGCCGTACAGAAATGCGCCGCCAGTTTACTAAAGCAATCAATGGTTTCTCAGTAAAAATGACAGAAGCCGAAGCGCGTAGAGTGTCAGAGCTAGGCTCTGTTTCATCTGTTATGCGTTCAAAGAATTATGACCTTTTATCTGATGAAGGCCCTCGTCATATTGGTGCAGACCAAGTGTGGAATGGTACGAGTGTACCAAGCGGTATCAAAGGCAAAGGTGAAGGGCAAATCGTTGGTATTATCGATACCGGTATTAATTCAGATCACCCGTCTTTTGCAGAAGTTGGCGGCGACGGTTATGTTCACACTAACCCGCTCGGCGATGGTAACTTCTTAGGTGACTGTGTTGACGATGCAGAGTTCATCCAATGTAATAATAAATTAATCGGTGTACGTTCTTATGACATGATCACCGATGTGTTCTCTGAAATTATCCCAGGCTGGCCTGCAATTGGTGAAGATTACCAAGGGCATGGCTCGCACGTTGCGTCAACAGCAGCGGGTAACGTAGTTAAAAACGTACCATTAGTCACTGTTGGTGCTGGTGACAAATCAGATGGCATGGTGATTAAAGAAGATCTCTTCCCAGAAATTTCGGGTGTGGCACCGCATGCAAATATTATTTCTTACCAAGTGTGTTACCCATCAAATGATATCGGTGCGAATGGCTGTCCGGGCGAAATATTACTAGCAGGTATCGAAGATGCGATTTCTGATGGTGTTGATGTTATTAACTTCTCAATTGGTGGTTCAGATTCAAACAGCTGGACAGACCCAGTACAACTTGCATTTTTAGCAGCACGTGAAGCGGGTATTAACGTTGCGGCTGCGGCTGGTAACAGCGGACAAGGGTGTGGCAGCGCAGAGTGTTTCGGCTATTTGGATAACTCATCACCTTGGCTTGCGCAAGTTGCAGCAACGACGCATGGTCGAAGTGTTGTGATTGAAACGCCGGTTGAATATGCAGGCTTTGCTGACGCATCAATGGGCTCTGAAGTGCCAAGCTGGTCAGAAATGGGTCTAACAGGTGGCTCACTTAACCAAACAGACATCACGGGTGTCGTTGTGTGGGCTAAAGACTATGCTGATGTGAATGGTGTTAAAGATGCGAATGGGTATTGTACTGCTGACTACCCAGCTGGCACATTTGACTTTTACAAAGATGGCTCGCCAATTGTGGGTGCTGCAGAGGGTGAAACTAACGTAATCGTTATTTGTCAACGCCATGACCCTCAAGACCCTAATGCTAATGCACGTGGTGCAAAGTCTGATCATATCAAAGCAGGCGGAGCAGATGGTTTCATTATGTTTAACCGTAATAGAGACCAAGGGACAGTTGCTGAAGGCTACTCACTTCCAAGTGTTCACTTTACTTATGATCAGTGGAATGGTGTATACCCAAATGATGGTTTAGAGGATTGGGTTGATAGCTTCTCTGAAAAAGGCCACATGATCACCATTAAAGCAACCAATGTTGAGCGTATAGTTAATGCTGAAGATGCTGATTGGTTAGCGCCATTCTCTTCTCGTGGTCCGTCGTATCCAAACCGTGAAGTATTGGCTCCAGCCCTTGCAGCGCCAGGTGTTGACATTTATGCGGCTTACGCTGATGAACATCCATTTGTTGCCACACCATACGGCACTGATTACTCAAGTTCTAGTGGTACATCAATGGCATCACCGCACGTTGCAGGTGCAATGACATTGCTACGCCAGGTACACCCAGATTGGTCAGCAACTGAAATTCAATCAGCATTATCAATGACTGCTGATAACGTGGTGAAATATCATCGCTTGAACAATGAAAAAGATACCATCGGTGAAGCGTCAGTTTACCGTGCTGGTGCGGGTCGTATTAATGTTGCTAATGCAGCTAAAGCCGGTTTTGTCATGGATGAGTCTGCGGAAAACTTTATTGCAGCAAACCCTGACAGTGGCGGTACACCACATAAGTTGAACATGCCAAATCTTGTTAATTTCTCATGTAAGCCGGAGTGTCAGTGGGTGCGTACCATTACTGCCACCGAAGATGGTACATGGACAGTAAGCAACGAAGAAGTTGTGAACTGGAATTTCGACATGAATAAGCAAATTCCACAAAATGGTATCAACTTTGAAATTACCCCTAATAAGTTCTCTCTAAAAGCGGGTGAAACACAAACCATTATTGTTAAAGCATCAATCATGGAAACGCAAGATTGGTCAAGTAACTCAGAAGTAGAGCTGCACAGCAACCTACTGTTTAAAGCAGAAGAAGAGAACATTCCTGATGCGCGTTGGCCTGTTGTATTCAAATATGATCGTGGTGATTTACCAGCGAACCTAACAACCGTTGCACACTCTGATAAAGGCAGCTACGTTGTACAAGGCGTTGAGTTACCAGTTGTTTCATCACCTGTTGCACAAGCATATATGCCAGTTGAAGCAACCATAGATACGTTTGAATTACCAAAAGATAAAGACAATTTCTTCCCGTGGGCTTCTAATCGTACGGTTGAAGTAGACCCCGCTGATATACTTGATGAGGCTACCTATTCTAAGTTCATCACTGTGCCAGCTGATTCTAAACGTTTAGTCGTTGAAGTTGTGGGCGTAGAGTCTGAACTTGAAGGAAACTCTGACCGTGCTAACCCGCTTGTCTACATTGGTAAAGACTACAATGGTGATGGCGAAATTCAGATTGAAGATGAAATCTTGTGTGTCTCTGGTCACGTTGTTTATAACAACTTCTGTAATATCAATAACCCAGAAGAAGGTGAATATTGGGCCGTTATTTATAACCCAGCGAAACAACGTAACCCTGACTTTATCGAAAAAATTCAAATTGCAACAGCCGTTGTTAGTAATGATGTAGCGGATACGCTTGACGTTACACTTCCTGCAAGTGATGGCGTAAACCCAGTTGATATGACAATCAATTGGGATATGAACATGAATGCAGGCGGTATTTACTACAGTGCAATCGACGCTGGCACATCAACCGTAAATCCAGATAATCTAGGGACTATTCCACTTCGCATTGAACGTGGTGTTGATGTTGTTGACGTAGCCGTAGGCACTGAAGCAGCTAAAGTCGGTGACTTAATTCCTGTTAGCTTTAATGTACTTGCGAATAACTCGGGTGCCGACCGTGAGTTCTCATTTGATATTGATGCGCCTGCAGGATTAAATTTCCACTCTGACCGCATTGAAATCTCAAGCACATCAGATGTGGATGCTGAAGTTGTTGACGGTAAACTTGTTATCTCGGGTGTACAACCAGATACACGAGATGTTCAACCTGATTACCTTGTTACTAACAATGTAACCGATGAAATGTGTCGCCTTCCAAGTTTTGGTAATTCAAACCCAGGTGGTTATGTTAACTTATCTGATTTTGGTATTTTCCCAATGTTGTCGGGTTTCCAAGAAAATGGTCAAGCTAACTATGGCCGTGGTTGGATTATTCCAGTTAACACCTTATTCAATGGTGCATACGATAAAGTAAGCCTGTTTAATAATGGTGATGAAGTAAATATGTGGAATAACTTTATCCAAGTTAAAGGGATTGGTACGGTTGATACGTTAGGTGCGCGTTACCTTGTTCCGGCACATTTACGCTTCCCTTACAACAATGTTCCATACGAAAATATGGCACCACTTTGGCGTGGTTGGTCTATCACTGAATCATCTATCACCAAAGATGTTCTCTCTGTAGGTCTATCTGCATCTGAAGGTATCTCACTGGCTTCAACGGCAAATGGTTGGGCTATTAGGCTTTGTTTCCTAAATCGATTCAGCGAGCAAAGCTCCTCATAATCGTTTGAATATTAAACTACACGGTAAGTTTCAGGCATGCCTAGCCCAGTGAGTTTGTTCAACGCCTTTATCATCGCGTAAGTTTCTCCTACCTGAC
>NZ_JACDWU010000099.1:0-1045 GCF_016464045.1 Pseudoalteromonas sp. bablab_jr011
TGGTTAGTGGTTAGTGGTTAGTGGTTAGTGGTTAGTGGTTAGTGGTTAGTGGTTAGTGGTTAGTGGTTAGTGGTTAGTGGTTAGTGGTTAGTGGTTAGTGGTTAGTGGTTAGTGGTTAGTGGTTAGAACAAAATAAATCCTCTTTAACCTCAAGCAAGCTGCGTGATCTAACTTCTAATATCTAACTTCTAATATCTAACTTCTAATATCTAACTTCTAATATCTAATTTCTAATTTCTAATTTCTAATTTCTATTATAAACCTTCGCGCGAAATAAATTTCACGCCTACAAGTTACTTCTTTCGCCCGTGCAATGCTAAGCGCTCAAGTTTTTCTTTCAGTGATGGCGGTGCATCAGCGGCGATAGCCGTTAAGTAATCAGCTGTTTGCTCGCTCATTTGGCGCTTAGAAACGGGTTTATTGTCGTGTTTTGGTGAGGCTGATAAACGTTGGGTTGCTTGCGGATTCGCTGTTATTTTAATTTGCCCGAGCTCTGCCATACCCGCAGCACGAAAGTGCGAAAGCATATCCATTTTTAAATAATTTAAACGCAGCGCAATAGGCGCAGAAACAGCTTCGATCATTAACGTACCATCACGATAGTTACTTACGCGGCATTTTTTAGACAGTATTTCCCCTAAAAACTCATCAAGAATAGCTTGTTGGCTCGAAAGACCTTGCGTTTTTCCAGCATACGACGCAAGACGGCCACTCAAGCCAGCCATAATATCGCCAAGCGCTTTAGGCGCGTATCTATCTTTTGCCATAATTATCTACCTAAACGGTTTTATTACTTACCAAAGAGAATATACCACCGACCGCCAAGGTAAAGCGAGAATAACAAGATGCGAGAACCGAGATACGAGCTGCGAGCTGTAAAGCACCTTCGCGCGAAATAAATTTCACGCCTACATTAAACCGTAGGCGTTATGCTTGCATGGCGCGTTTGCGCAGCAACATCTTTTATAAGATTCACGGCTAAAGCCCTTCCTACAAGTGATACACATCACACACGTGGGAGGTGTTTTAACGCCGAAAAAGCAAA
>NZ_JACDWU010000100.1:0-298 GCF_016464045.1 Pseudoalteromonas sp. bablab_jr011
ACGCCTACATTAAACCGTAGGCGTTATGCTTGCATGGCGCGTTTGCGCAGCAACATCTTTTATAAGATTCACGGCTAAAGCCCTTCCTACAAGTGATACACATCACACACGTGGGAGGTGTTTTAACGCCGAAAAAGCAAACCTTTTCAGCGACATTAAACAACCAGCTCAATTTAGCTGTACTAGCTCGCATCTCGCTTTTCGTACTTCGTTGCTTACAACCCCTTCGCGCGTAATAAATTTCACGCCTACATTAAACCGTAGGCGTTATGCTTGCATGGCGCGTTTGCGCAGCAAC
>NZ_JACDWU010000101.1:0-270 GCF_016464045.1 Pseudoalteromonas sp. bablab_jr011
TCTATTTCAAATAGCTAAGGTGCCAATAGAGAGACATGTGAAAATCAGGAGTGAAGCTACGCCTTTTGATCCTTTATACCAAGAATACTTGGCAAAGAGAAAAGCAAAGAGGCAATGCCGCAACTCTTGGAATGAGCCTAATCTCGCTGCTTTATAAGTTGCTGGGTACCAATTAGGTGCCTTCGTGAAGGCTTGAGCCGTATGCAGTGAAAGTTGCACGTACGGTTCTTAGGAGGGCGACACTTGGTAACAGGTGTCGTCTATCCGACA
>NZ_JACDWU010000102.1:0-310 GCF_016464045.1 Pseudoalteromonas sp. bablab_jr011
AGTCTGTGCCAAAAGCAGCTATTCAGATATAACTCGTTTCTGTCGGATAGACGACACCTGTTACCAAGTGTCGCCCTCCTAAGAACCGTACGTGCAACTTTCACTGCATACGGCTCAAGCCTTCACGAAGGCACCTAATTGATACCCAGCAACTTATAGAGCAGCGAGATTAGGCTCATTCCAAGAGTTGCGGCATTGTCTCTTTGCTTTTCTCTTTGCCAAGTATTCTTGGTATAAAGGATCAAAAGGCGTAGCTTCACTCCTGATTTTCACATGTCTCTCTATTGGCACCTTAGCTATTTGAAATAGA
>NZ_JACDWU010000011.1:0-352 GCF_016464045.1 Pseudoalteromonas sp. bablab_jr011
CTGAATTCCCTGCGGGAGTAAGTTGGTATGGCGCAAAAAACTACTGTTTATGGCTGGCTAAACTCACCGAGCTCCCCTTTGATTTACCCACAGAGGCTCAGTGGGAATTTGCAGCCCGTAACCGGGGAGAAAACATTTTATTCGCGACCGACAATGGTCAGATAAATGAAGGTCGTAATTATGAGTTAAATACTGATTATGCTGAACCTTCCGGCACTTACCCTCCCAACCCATTAGGGTTTTATGATCTCAGTGGTAATATGATTGAATGGGTTAATGATTGGTGGGCTGAAGATTACTATCGGCACTCTCCTGAGCATAACCCAACGGGCCCCTCTAAAGGCACTAAAAA
>NZ_JACDWU010000103.1:0-276 GCF_016464045.1 Pseudoalteromonas sp. bablab_jr011
CACAAACTATTTCTAGCGTTATGGCATTGGGCTAAAAGGCGTCATCCAACAAAATCAAAAACTTGGATCGCCATGAAGTACTTTATCAACCGTCGAGGCCAATGGCAATTTCACGGTTGGCAGAAGAGCATGAACATGGATTGTCAGTTTAATCTATTTCAAATAGCTAAGGTGCCAATAGAGAGACATGTGAAAATCAGGAGTGAAGCTACGCCTTTTGATCCTTTATACCAAGAATACTTGGCAAAGAGAAAAGCAAAGAGGCAATGCCGCAAC
>NZ_JACDWU010000104.1:0-239 GCF_016464045.1 Pseudoalteromonas sp. bablab_jr011
ATAAGGAATCCATACATGTCAAAATTTAACTTAATTTGTATCGACTTGGCAAAAAATGTTTTTCAAGTCGGTCAATTTTTTCATCAAAAACTACAAAGTAATAAAGCGGTAAGCAGAAAAGAGCTACTGTCGATACTCACCACGTCTCCTCGTTGTAAAGTTGTTATGGAATCATGTGGCGGTGCTCATTATTGGGCACGCAAGGCGCGTAGTGTTGGTCATGAAGTCGTGATTCTAGA
>NZ_JACDWU010000105.1:0-283 GCF_016464045.1 Pseudoalteromonas sp. bablab_jr011
AACAGTGTTGTCGTATCCAGTTCCATACTTGCTCTATTGGGTTTAACTCTGGTGAATAAGGAGGGAGCTTTATTAGCGTGAGGTTGTTAAATTCTGCGGCTGTATCGTATGTGTGCCAGCCTGCGCCATCTATTATCACGACAGCATGTCTGCCAACTGGTGTAGCTTGTGATATCTGGCTCAGGTGCTGCGTCATTGCTTCTTTATTGACGAATGGGCTTACTAGCGCTTCTGTTTGGCCTGTGGAAGGACATACCGCACCAAATAAATATCCATAGTCAAA
>NZ_JACDWU010000106.1:0-246 GCF_016464045.1 Pseudoalteromonas sp. bablab_jr011
TGGGTTTAACTCTGGTGAATAAGGAGGGAGCTTTATTAGCGTGAGGTTGTTAAATTCTGCGGCTGTATCGTATGTGTGCCAGCCTGCGCCATCTATTATCACGATAGCATGTCTGCCAACTGGTGTAGCTTGTGATATCTGGCTCAGGTGCTGCGTCATTGCTTCTTTATTGACGAATGGGCTTACTAGCGCTTCTGTTTGGCCTGTGGAAGGACATACCGCACCAAATAAATATCCATAGTCAAA
>NZ_JACDWU010000107.1:0-1309 GCF_016464045.1 Pseudoalteromonas sp. bablab_jr011
TGTCTCGTCCTAAAATACGTTGACGGTTTTAATTGAAGGCCAGTAGCTTTTGCTCCTGGTCTTTTTTATGCACTTGGTTTGGGGTTTCCATGCCTAAACTCAAATGCGGCCTCATTTCATTGTATATTACTATTGATTCTTCGACGAGTTCACGTAGCTCTTTCAGGTTTTGGCATTTATAGAGTAAGAATTCTTGCTTCAATATGCCATTAATGCGCTCCGCCAATGCATTTTGATAGCAATCATAGCCATCGGTCATCGATGGAGTAATGCCATTTTCATTAAGCTTTACTTGATATACCCGTGAGCAATACTGTAACCCTCTATCTGAATGGTGAATCGTACTGCATTGATACTGACGATTAGCGATGGTCATATCTAATGCCTTAACCACATCTGTCGCCTTCATTTCATCACTGAGTTCATATCCCATAATTTTGCGACTATACGCATCAGTTACCAGCGATAGATAGTGAACACCTTGCGTTGATTGAACGTAGGTTATATCACTTACAAATACCTCTTCTGGCCTCGATGGTTGTCTATCTTTAAGCAAGTTAGGATGCTTTTTCATCCAATGTTTACTAAACGTCGTTTTTGTATAACTACGCTTAGGTTTAACCAATAAATGTTCACTTTTTAAGTAACTAAAAAAAGCATCTCGACCTAAACTTATACCTTGCTCTATGAGTTTGGGTTTCAGTAGAAAATATAATTTCCTTCCACCTAAACGCGGCATAAAGCGTCGTATTTCCAATACCATCGCTTTAACTGGTGCAAGTTCAATAGCACGCAATTTAGCTCTGCTCTCTCGTTGATATATTGCTTGTCTCGTTATCCCAAGCAGCTTGCAAGCACGTTCTAAGCTAACTATTTTTTGCTTTTGAAGGCTTCTTGCTCCTTGGCAATATACTTTTTTCTAAGGTTTGTCCCATGCTCAGCGTCAAGAATATTAACCACTTCATTGAGTAACAGGTTACGTAAGTGCTCATCTTCGAGCTCTCGTTCGAGACGCTTGATTTTTTGTGCGGGGCTTTCTTTGGCTTTAGGTGATTTAGGCATAGTCATCTTAGGTGATTGAGTCCAATCCATCTTACCGTGTTTTCTCAACCAAGTAAGCACAGTTGAGCGACCTTGTATGCCATAAATTTTTTGGGCTTGTTTATAAGTCATATCGCCTTTTTCTACAGCGTCGACAACTTGTAATTTAAAGCCTAATGAATAATCTCGTTGTGTTCGTTTGATCGGTGTATTATTTGACTTGGTCATAATAAGTCCTAAATGTGTAAACACATTTCAGGACGAGACA
>NZ_JACDWU010000108.1:0-14900 GCF_016464045.1 Pseudoalteromonas sp. bablab_jr011
AGCAGTACATTGAAAATCAAAACACACCGCCAAGTGAAAGAGCCGTAAAAACTTCACGCGCTTTAAGTCAGAAAAAAGACTAGTTACCTCTTGCTTGACTCGCCCTTGAAAGGGTGAGATTGCGCAAGCCTAATGTTCAAAAAACTTCTAAAATCTTCGCTTTTCATTAAATTCCTCACTATTCTGAAGGCGCATTGATACCAGAGCTAATTACGCAACAGTCATTAAAACGCCACAGTAAATATAAGTAGTCTTCAAGACCTGGGATGGTTCTACCACCTGCCGCTGTAGACCATTTATGTTCAGACTCTCCCAATGGGTGACAGCACTTACCATTTGGGGAGTTTCTATCAGCTTCTGCTACGGGATGAAGCATCGAAAGCTTATACTGGGATTTGGGGATCATTGGCCAAAACTCGGGTTTACACATTGCATCCTCTCCGATTGTTTTTCTAGCCAACCCCTTTCGGTGCAAACTCGCAAGTACACGTTGTGTCAAAAGAGAAGTTACACGCGGCCCAGACTCACCGTGATAAACATTTCCAGTAAATGGATAGAGACTTCCGTCGCAGCCAGCACAACCATATGTAGATTCTTGAACATCTCCTGCTGTAATTGCGGCACAATCCGCAGTACACCACGCTTTTGCAATTGGGTTTGCAAATATAAATGCTTCTGGGGATAGTAAAATTGAGAGCAAATCATTGTTCCAAGTTGGATCAATCTCGCTAAGGTACATCAAATCAAAATCTGTATATTCACCACCACATTTAGGCAAATACAAAATTTCCAACATCGCAAATAATGGGTATGAATAGTAATGGTATTGGTACGTTGCCAAATCTGCACCACCGGAACTTTTAACATCCACTCCAGTGGACAATGAAAATAGATCATCCTGAAGCCTAACTCCCCCTAATGCGGGTGCACACCATGGAACTCTCACATGCTCGACTAATCTAGAGGGCTGCCAAAACCCTAGTTGATAGCCAAACTCCGGAATTCCAAGAGCATCATTACAAGCACAAATCGATTGGTCAGGTGCAGCCCCATTTGGTTTTGGACCTACTCCCATCAATCGCACTGGTAAGAAGCACGACCAACAAACTTCATTTATTATGTTGCTAAATACATTCGCGTTATTGCATGCGTTACCTTCAGCTTTTGTTTGCGTTGAAAATAAAGCGACTAAGAAAATAAGGGAAATCAATGTAAAGCGCATTACAATTGACCCACTTTTGACTCTAACCAATTAAATGCGATTAGAAAGTAATGCCAAGCGGTATCCCAGATTTGCTTTGCTACAGTGGGGTACTCGTAACTTAAATAGATCCCAGCTAAAACGCCTAACCCAACTAAAATTAATTTCATTTTTCACTCCAATCGAATTGACGTACCAGTAAATAGCCATTGCTTTGTGTTTCGATTTTGCTTGGTGTAGCTTCCACTTTGAATTTCTCAATAACTTGTTTAGGCAAAATGAAAACTGGTGCCCCAAACTCATTTCGAAACTTACTAAGGTCATCCCACCCTTTGTCTTTATCCATATGGGTTAGATGAATCTGAAACTGTCCTGATATCGATTTTAATTCTTCCTTAACCCAATCAACCTGTGACTTCACATAGGGATCAATTACAAAAATGGTTAAATGCATAGGGTATTGTTTTAAAAGGTTTGTTATGTCGCCAGCTCGGGCCAATATTTCTCCACGGCCATTTTTGATATCTTGAGTTACCCGAACAGTCGTATCTATTAGCCATTGCTTAGATTCTTCTGACGTTGGGAGAGGGTAAGTTTTATATTTCTTCCAGAACCTTTCTTTTGCTAAACGTTGCTTCTCAGCCCAATCAATCTTGCCTGCTGCAGCTTTCATTTGCTCTATGATGTCAGGTTCGTCAATATTGAATAATTGGCCTAATGGCTCTAACTTGAAATCGCCTTGTTTTTGGTCAAATTGCTCTTTTGCATATTGCGCATTCAATGTGCCCGGAGCAATAAGATGCTTATTACCATTTCTTATGACGATAGTTGGTACACCGGTTACATTAAACTCTTTAAATCTTAGTGGGTTTATTCCTACATTTGGCTCTACTTTTGATATGGCACTTAATTTCTGAATAAGCTTCATCGTCGATGATATGTGTGTAGCCCCTTTTTCTAGCCCTCTAAATAAAATTGTTAAGTTATGCTCTTTGGCCACTTGGAAGGCATCAATAAGTGCTCTTCTGGGCATTGAGAAACTTACGAAAATAGCGCCATCTGTACCTTCTAATAAATCAATCTTATTTTGTTGTTGTGGAAGTGCTCTCTTCATTGTTTCACTGGAAATAACAACAGCCTGATCTGCAATTGACTTGGCTAAAGCTATATCGTTTTCTTGAATTGTTGGCTTATCTATATCTTTTAACCACCCATTTTCTTTGGCTTTCTCGACAGCCTTATTCGCAGCGTCTTGAAAACTAGAAACATCATATTTGTTTTTTTGATTGGCACTTACGGAGACTGAGAACGCACACAGCAAAAGTATCGACTTAAAAAATTGCATATGCTTTCCCCAAAATATCCTCTTCATTTATTGGCCCCCAAAACCTGCTGTCATAGCTATAAATAGTCTCACCAACCATAAAGAATTCATTTTCATTCAAGGTAATTTGTCGCTCATACTCTTTTGGGTTTAACTGTAAGAAATTAATGGCATGCGTCATTCCAGCAATTTTGGATTCGACTCGATTTACAAGCATTTCATTTGGCGAGAACTTGATTTCATCGCCAGGAACTCCAGCTGCAATTTTTATGAAGTTCAACCCTTTATCAAAATTTTTATCTTCCTTGTTAAATTTGAATGCAACTAAATCTCCCCTTTTAATATCCTTATCACGATTGTCGACTATGAACATGTGAGCATACAAACATTGCTCTTGAAATGTAGGAAAAGAAAATGTGAAGCGAGCAAAAAATAATTCCGCTAACCAATATAAGCCAAGTAGTGTAAGGCATACTATGACTGTGCTTTTCAACTTTATGCTATTCATAGCTAATTGTTTTTGTGAGAACGTAAATAAATTCTACAGTGAGATTTTTGAGTAATTCTGAGATTTTCTTTCGTATTGAATTTTTTTTTGGCGATTAAGAAAGTATTTGTGGTACATTAACGACATACTAAAGTCTCCTCCAAAGAACTCTAGTATAAAAAAGGTAGCCTTTGGTTGAGGCTACCTTTTTTGTAACTTATACATTTTCTGTCTTAAATGTGCTTATTTAATTAAAGTTTTTAATATCTCATCAATTTCAGAGAATTGAACAATACCATCAAGTATAGGGTTCCTAGGTCGTGGAAGCTAATTCTAAATTTCTGTGTCCCAAAAGTCGAAAGATCTATATGGTCAAGTCAAATCTCTTTCGCTAGTTACTCTATACCCGCAGAGTAGTTTTTGAGATAACCAGCGATATCTCTCACCGCATTACCTTGAAGTTCAGCCTTTGCTTTAGCACCTTACTTTATGCGTATTCCAATCATTAGTTAGTTGTAACTGCTTCTACAGCCATTGTTAATTGATTATCAGCAAACGCAGGCTTAAAACGAAAACCTATGCGATACAAGCAAGTCATTAGCTTATCAATGCTGAACTTTTCAATTCGCCCATTAACTAAATCGCTCACGCGAGGTTGCGTTAGCCCTAATTGAGCAGCAGCGTCGGCCTGTGACCAATTTTTGGCATTGATAATGTCACGAATGACAATCATCAGATCTGATCGTGTCTGTAATTCAGAGGCTTCTGCTTTATCTTCGGTGATTGCATCAAAGATATTTGAGTATTCAAGAGTCATCTTAAAAACCTTATTGATTAACTTATAAGCACTATATATCTACAATGATATATATACAAGTGTTGATATATTTTTATTTGGTTTCTTTTTGCATTAGCTTGTACCGCTTCTTTGCAGTGTCCATAGCCTGTTTATCGACTCCGTTAGTCGTCTTGGTAAACGAATGCAAGATGAACACTGTATCTGCAAACTTAGCAACGTAAATCGTTCGATATGCTGGCCTGCCGTTCTCTATTAGCTCAACTGCACCAATGCCTACACTTTCCTTTAAGTGCTTAAACTTGCTAAATGGCTCTTTGTTTTGACAAATAGCGTTTAAATCATTTGCAAAGCGCTTTTGAATTTTATCGGGCAACGCTAGAAACTCTTTTTTTGATTGATTGTTTATAAACTTAAATTTTTTCAACTTCCTAATGCCCTGTCATTTTTATTCTTGAGTATACGCTATTAATGGCGTCTGATAATTGCAGTAGATTACCGCTGTATTTATCTGTCACAACTTGTCTCGATGCATGACCAAACAGATCCTCCACAACACCATGATCAACATTTTTGGCCAAATGGATTACTAACGAGCCGCTCAATAATTTTCAACCTTTCAGCAACATTTGAGCCCAATTAAAAGTTGTTCATTTTTTATGAATATGGCAGTAAAAATAGCTGCCATATTCACATATCATTTAATGAATTGTCTGAGTGATATCTATGAATTCAAAACTATCGTCATAACATCTACCTACAACATAATTTGTGCCTTTTAGCTTATCCTTGCTGAATTGGATAATATTATGAGAATGCGTTAGTAACTCACCATTTAACTGCCATGTAGTCGCAGCAATTCGACCATCCGAGTCATTACAGTTGAGATGTAATTCAAACACTTGATCTGTTTCATGCATATTAATACTACCGGTTGGTTTCTGATTTGGTATCACGCTCACTTCAAATGACTGCGAACCTGTCTGACCAAACTCAGTTTCAACATCAACGCGGATAGTATGATTACCAACAGATAAATCTCCAATACTTTCTCTATAACGCTTGCTTTCCATGACAAGCGCGCCATCCAAGTACCATTTATACACTGAAACTCTATCATCTGGATGTGAAAGCCATACACGAGATCTAAGTGATACATCTAATGGATATCTCAGGTATTCATTACTGAATGTACGCACGATCTCAATTTCTAATAGGGTTGGAGGTAAAACTTCTACAATTTGACTTACTTCTTTGCTTTGTCCCCTGCTGTTAGTAACCCTAAATGTGAGATTTTTCATTCCTTCTTGGGAAAACTGCAGAGTAAACTTGCCGTCATCTTGATTTAACACTTTAACTCCGGGTGTTTTTAGTAGCTCATATGTATACTCGACGCCAGGAGCAAAATGACGCTCTAAACCTACCCATGCAATGTGTTTAGAAGGCATATAATTTACTGTAGCTGGCATGTTTAGTTCAATTTCAGGAAACTCGTATGTCCAGCTCTTAACTCGAACTCTAGTTTCTTTGATTGTCTCTTGTTTTGAACCTTCTACCCAAGCTTGATAAGTCAGAATAAAGTTTCTTCCTTCAAGAAGATTTTCACTAAATGTCAGGTCAAATTCACTATCATTTATTACTTTCCCATCCGGTAACACCCATTGGTTTTGAGTCCTACCATTAATAGACTCAGTTCTTGTGAAAGAGCTTCCTTTAATGTGGTGTGTAGAGCCGACTTCTACTAGATCAGGGACATCTAAATCAAAATAGAATCGTGGCGCTCTTAAGAAGTAGTATCGCGCCCTAGCTTCGACAAAAGCTTCATCACCCAAACTACTGTCACTTGCTATCCCGTTATATTTCATTCGGGCATTGATATCTCTTCCTGTAAAGTCATCTTTATAGAATGAGATTTCTGCTGGACCTGAGAACCAAGACTTACGATTATCAGTTGACCACTCGATAACACCATCCCCATTTTGAACGAGGTTATCTCCGTCATACAAAACGAACTTTGCAGCTTCATTAAATAGAACTTCATTAGTTTGTTGAATTAATAGTTCAGGTTTTTCATAAGCAACAACTTTTAGAGTACCGCTAGTTGACCATTCGCCTGTAAACTTATTTTCAACTTTAACTCTCAAGTATTCAATTTCTTCGTTTTCATATCGCTTACGCCAACGTAAAGTATCTTTATGTTCTGTAGACTCCCTCCAATCTGAACCGTTACTTGAAACTTCCCACACAACTCGGCCAAGTGATCCAACATCTGCTCGGTCTTCAGGTGAGTAAATTGCTGAAGCTCTCAATGGTATCCGGCCCTTAATTAAGCCATCCTTTAGCTCCCCTTCAATTTTAGTGCCTTTGTACACAATAAAGTATGCACGAGCAGACTGAATATAGTACTCATAATCAGGTATAGGTGTTTTTGCTTTTGCTACTGCAACATAAATTCCACTTTCTTCGCCAATAACTTCCATCGGCATTTTTATGAAGGCTTCTCCTTTCGCATCAATTGTGACAGTTTCTGTTAATGGTTCAGGTATATTTCTTCTGTCATACTTACCTATGTAAACTTCCCATTCACCCATTGAGCTTTTGTCATAAACCCATCCATCGATTCGATTGTAATTCCCAAGGTTGATTTTAGCTGTTACTTCATCGGTAGATAGGATCTGATCATCTTGAAAATCTAGATTAACGCCAAGTGTGCTATCAGGAACGACTAAAGCTTTAATGCTTTGGGATGCATTTATTTCTGGAATTCTATGGTACTTAACGTTGTAATCGATAGGGAATACTTCCCATAGATTGCGTTCAACTTCAAAAGGCATATCGAACCTACCAGATGTTCTAAATATTTCACCTGTTCTTGTAGAAGGGTTTTTCGGAAATGTTTGGCTAACCCCTTTGGTGTCGAATGTCATATCTAATGAACCAGGGCTCGATACAGTACCCATTCTGACAATTTCACCACCCGAGTATTCAACTGGATAAAAACCGTTTATAAGTTCTCGCCTTGAGCTAGCTTCAACTGAAATCCCTGTTGGTTCCTGAGAAGAAATCTGTGTTTTTTCATTAGGTATGATCAGCGTTTCACCAAACTCATTAATTATTTCGATATCGCTTTCAATTTCTACAAGCGCTTTGTCTAAATAACCAACAGCCGATGGTGTTCTACCTCGCAATGATATTTCAAAGCCTTCTGGTAAATTAACCCAATTGAATATGCAGCTTTTAACACCTTTGCGCGCATATTTAACCGCGAGGTCTCTTTCACTATAGAACCGGCACTCTTCGCCGCTCACTTGTTCAGAATCTAAATAAACCAATTCAATTCGTCTAAACGGTAGATAGTCGTTTTCACGATGCTTTATATCAAACGACATAGGAGCAAAGACAACATTTAGATCATAATTAAATTTATCACCTGAAGAGTTTTTAACTACAACACTAATTTCTGCATTATCTTTTGGTGATAACTGCTGAGTTAAGCCATTAATAGTGACAATACCGTCACCAACAGAATTTAAACTTAATGGCACGCCGTTTGATTGTACACTCTCAATAGTGACACCATTTACGTAGCCATTAAACCCTGCTACTAACAGTTCACTATCAAAGTAGAACTCATCATCTTCCTCCATACTTTGGCTGTTTCTGAAAATAGAAATTGATGGCTGCTTACGAGATAAGAATGCAGCGTTTTTAAATTCTTTTTTATCTGATTTTGAATATAAGTACTTTGAAGTAACCGTAATATCGTAGTGTCCATCTGGTACACTCTGCACACCAGCTGTATAAATAAACTTGTTATTAATAACTTCAGGCCCGGTTAGATTTTTTACTATTACAGTTTCACCTTCAGTAATATTATCGTTTTTAAAAAGAGTAGTACCGTCAAATTCAAGTTCCTTAAGGACTTCGTGCGAACCACTAACTTTAAACTCAAGTTCAATCGATTTAGGAAGCCACCATGTACCTGATATAGCTGGAGAGGGTTTATCAAATACAACTCTCGCTGTTTCGTTCTCAACATCTATAGAAACGCCTAACAAGCCAAAGCTCAATGGCAAACCACTAGCCCTTGCATTAACTTTTACTTGCTCTACCCGAGAGTATGCATATTCCCAACTTACAATGGCTTGTGAGTTTATTTCTTTATCAGTAAAGTATTTATTAATTGAATTTACCTTAAACTGGTGAGAAACAATGCCATCCTCATAGCCAATGTAATTTTTATTTCCAAGGAAATAAGGAGTGATATTTATTGTGCAGGATGTACTTCCAGCATTTATTAAACAACTCCCCAAATTATCGACAATCACCTGTTGTGAATAATTAACTGGCTTAGTAGTGATTGAAATGGCTTTAACCTGAGCGTTTGGATCGTGATTAACATCGCTATTATTGTCGATCCATTTACTCCCTACATAAATAGAATATTTTGTTAGCTCAGGCGCAATTGGGGCCTCGACGTTAAAAGATGTAGTTCCAGACTTGATTAGTGTTTTCTCTTTCTCCGCGCCAAAATAGGCAAACACTTTATACCCAACAGGCACAACTCCGCTCATTCTCAATCGACCTTTCAGAGAAAAGTTATCTCTATCAAGCTCATCCATACCAACCCATTCAAAATAACACTTTCCAGATACATTATTATTGGTACCAATTGCAACCGCTTCATTAGTCACAATGTCACAGAAACCTGAAAACTTAGTTTGGACTGCTTCAAAACTAGACTCTTTTACGTGAGATACTAATCGACCACCTAAATTGTTAATCTTAAACTCGATTTCATCTTGAACTTTATTTAGTGTGATTGTTCTGGAATATAAATGTCCCAGAGTATCCTTGACCGTAACTTTTATTGTATTTAAGCCATTTTTGAAAATAACAGTGTCAGGTATTGTGGCAACACCAATTTTTGGCTTGTTAAAAGCAACGTTAGAAGAATTAACTTGAATCGATACCAGGTCAACGTCATCTGTAAATGAATTGAAAGTTGAAATTACCAGCTCTTGATTGTATGCAAAGTTACTGCTGTTATTTTGCTTAACACCTGATTTGAAAATATCAATTTTTGGGGCCGTTTTGTTAATTCTTAACCCATTAAAATTTTGGTTGGAAGGGATGCCACTTGAATTTGTGAAAGCCACAGAAGCACCATAATAACCATCTTCAATTTGCGTCATATCGAAGGTGTAAACATATGCACCATTTACACTTTCTCTCTTAGTGCTCGTAATAGTCTTATTTGCTGTAACTAGTGAGCCATCTTTTGTATATAGAACATTCCCGCTATAGGTGATGCCACTTGAAATAGTTGGCTGACTGTTTCGGCTGAATTTTACATTTAACTCAGATGGGGCCCACCAATCGCCAACAATCTCGCTTGAAGGCTTATTTAAAACGAGTTTAGCTGTGTTATTCGAAACTTGAATTGATTTGCTATTAACGTTTATTGTCTTTGTTGTCGCATAACTAGCAGGCATAGAATTAACCTCAAAAAGGTCAATTTTTGTTGGTTGGTAATTCCAAGGAACAGTTAAAGCATGTTTGGTGTTACTAACTCCCCAATAACTATGACTCGAATCAACTGACACTTGATAGCTTAAAGAGCCCACTTTATTTGAAATAGCATCACCAAGCTTTATTTCTGAAAATGAAATATCGCATGAAGTAGCGCCACTTTCTACTGTACAGCTACCAAGCGATGGTATAGATACCTTCTGACTGTAATCCCTTGCGTCAACATTAACTCTAACTGCAGAAAACTTATTTGCGGGGTTGTAATTGGTATGACTACCTACGCTCTTCCATGAGTTCCCAAGCTTAACTGAGTATCCTTGGACAGTCGGCTTAACTGGAGCTGCAAAATTAAAAATAAAGTTTTTTGTATCAACTAACTTTTTAGCTTTTGCTGACCCTGAATAATAATAAATTGAGTAGCCAATACTATTCGGACCTGAATTGGAAGCAACGCCTTCAACTTTAAATCCATCAATTAAATAACCGGCTGTGTTATTCCATTCAAATAAGCAATATCCAGCGCTTAAGGTTCCCCCTTGTAATGCTGTATTGTTATCTGTAGTGACAGTACAGTAATCGTCTAAAACAGTTTGGCGAGCCTCAAGCTTGAAGTTTTTTACATTTGAAATAAGTGTGCCTGATTTGTTCTCGATGACAAATTCTGGTTTGTAGATATTCATCGTTCCTTTGATAGTTGTGATAGCAATAGCGCTAAATGAAAACACCAAAGTAGTTAAAGCCGCTGCCTTTAAATAACTCATTATTAGACCTTGTTGGAATTACTCAAAGTTAACTTACCAACTTAGCCAAACAATAAAGCCTGAAAAAAAATTGAATTAGAAGAAAAATTCATGTCAACTAAATTAAACCTATCGAAATTTACTAGAAAACTCATTGTCCAACGCGAAATGGCGTCGATGGGATAAATCGGAACAGTTAGTCATGTTCTTAATATATATCTAATTTTATCAGCAGAAGCGTTTCGAACAGATAGCCAATGAAAATGATATTTTGTGTTCGAAGATTTAAACGTAGAGGGGATACAAAAGTTTAATGGTAGCATGATTGCTGATAACATCATGGGGCTAATTACTCAGTTTTCGCAATACAAAGCCAATCTAGAAGGTTAGCTCTATCGTGGAATAGGTCTCTTTAAAAATCCACTGGAATTTGTGAAAATTGCGGCCAACATCATGTGTTAACATAGAATGAAAGACTTTTCACTTGTGTAGCTTGCGGAACGCATCAAAACCGAGATCTATCGTCGGCTAAAAGCATAGCCAATCCTGGTAAGTTTGACTGAATTGCGGCTGGAATCGTCGCCAGGGTTAATCCCATATATCAGCATAAATCAGCTATCAAAACGAAAGTCTTCGAGTTATCGAAGTTTGCTGGGGAAGCTGAGACAAAAGAAGCAGCCTAGCTCCCAAAAGTTAGACTGCAGAAGCACATTGTTCGACGCGAAGCGGCGCCGATGGGTAGTTCACAATTTAGTTAACTTGACGATTTTAGCTTTAATCCGATTGAAATAATTTTTTTATTTTCAACGCCTTTCACTATAAGGCAAATAAAGTCTAATTTAACTTGATCACCCACTACAGGTTTTCCATGAAATTGATTCAAAATATATTGCTCTAAACTAAGATCCTTATCGAAAGAACTCGCATCAACTCCATAAGCATTTGCTAAATCAATCAATTTTGCTTCAGGGTTTAAATCAAACTCACCAAAAAAGTCATCGTACCCAAGGTTATTTGATAAAATAACAGGACCAAAAAACTTACCTATTTCAATTCGCTCAGTATTTGAGGCCAATATAATCACTTGATCCTTACAAACTAATGCATGCTGTTCATAATCATTTAAAAGGCTACCATTGCGTACTACACCTACAACCTGGTCCCCTTTCATTGAGAAAATTGAGTCTACTGTTACGCCTTCTGCCTTACACCCTTCTAGCACGGTATAAATAAAGAGCTCCTTTTCCTTTTCATCCCTTATCGATAAATGTAAATATTCAGGTTCCTTTGCTGCAGGAGGTAAATCTACTTGAAGAAATTTAGCCAACGGTGAAATCGTCCAACCTTGAACAAGCAGTGAAATCAAAACTACAAAAAAAACCAATTCAAAGTAAGTCTGAGTATGTTCTAGTCCTGCTAAGGAAGGAAATAAGGCTAAAATTATAGGGACAGCGCCTCTTAAACCACACCATCCAATAAACACCTGTTCTCTCCATGGGAAGTGAAATGGTATTAAAGATAAAAAAACCGCTAAAGGCCTTGCAATGAAAATAAGTACGAAAGCAATAGCCAAAGCTGGGATAATGATTGGTATTAAATTAGTTGGCGTAATTAATAATCCTAACATTAAAAACATTCCAATCTGACTTAACCAAGCAATACCATCATGAAACTTATTAATGTCGTCACTATATGATAGCGATGTATTTCCTACTATTGCACCAATGATAAAAATTGCTAGAAAACCACTCCCACCTAAAAGAGTCGTGAATCCAAACAAGCTCAACCCACCAGCAAATGCTAATAAAGGATATAATGATGAAGGTAATGATAAATATCGCAACAAATTAGCTAGCAGTTTTCCTCCAGCAAACCCGATTATCAAGCCAAGTCCCATTTGACGGACAAGTTCTATGATGAACAGCCATCCCTCAATTTTACTACTGTTTATTTGTAGAATTTGAACAAGAGTAATAGTAAGAAATATTGCCATTGGATCATTTGAACCAGATTCAATTTCCAGCGTAGCGCTTGTACGTTCTTTCAACTCAAACCCAGCATTTCTAATTAACCCAAAAACGGCAGCCGCATCAGTTGAGGCAACAATCGCTCCAATTAAAAGACCTTCTTGCCATGGTAGCTTGAGAATTAAGTGAGCAGCCCATCCCGTAATTGCAGCTGTTATAATGACACCAAATGTTGCTAAAGAAAGTGCCGGTTTTAAGCTGACATTAAATGTAGTTTTACGAGTACATAACATTGCTATTACTTAGCCGAACGCTATCTAAGCTCTCCAAGTGCATGATGTTGCTGACGACGTTGAAGCGAACCAATACGGTTATTTCTAATTGAGATATCAGACTTACCTTCAAATTTAGTTGCTGTTTACACCATCATTTTGCACTTGTTTTTCGACTTGTGTGTACAAAATTTCCTGTAACTGTGTACAAACTTCCTCTTTGTTGCACTTATCTTCTGGCGATTTGACGCGAGTTCTTCTGTAGCCCTTGCTGTATAAGGGCTGAGCGACAAAAGTACTTAGGGAGTTTGATGCGTCAGTTCGCGATTATCAGCGAGAGTATCGCTCTTTTGTCGATGACAAAAATCTCCTTCTACTTATATGTAATTATGTATCAGATAATGGATTTTGATATGTAATAGCTAATCGAATTTGTGTTGTTTGAGTTACTGTGATATGTTTCTGTATATAATTATTCTTAAGTGATGCATTAAGGCGTATCGAAATGAGCTATGTAACAGAGCAGATACTAGAAAGTCTTCGAGAAGCTCGGGTACGAAAGGGGTTTAGCCAGAGAGAGTTAAGTACTCGTTCGGGTGTGCCTCAAAGCCATATTTCGAAAATCGAGTCTGGCAGTGTTGATTTAAGAATATCCAGTTTGATTGCACTTGCCCGTGTACTAGACCTAGAGCTATTGGTTGCGCCTAAAAAGTCTGTACCTGCCATCAAGTCGATCATTCGAAGTGGCCAAGGTATTAACGGCATCAGCGATGAGGGTGAGCCAATGTCGCCCGCGTATCAGTTAGAGGAAGACGACGATGACTAACCATGTCTCTACGCTCAACGTGTTGCTCTATGGTGAACCGATCGCAACGATCACCAACGTGGGTAATGACAGAACACTTTTTGCCTTTATGGATTCGTACATTAATGACGAATCGCGGCCTGTGTTAGGGCTTGGCTTTAAAGATTCGCTCGGTGGCCTGCTGACTAGCTTCAAACCTACCCAAACTAAGTTAACCCCGTTTTTCTCCAACCTTTTACCAGAAGAAACCATGCGTAATTACCTGGCTGAGCGTGCTGGTGTGAACCCAGCACGGGAGTTTTTTCTATTGTGGGTGCTAGGGCAGGATTTAGCTGGCGCGATCACGGTTGAACCGGCGGGTGGTGAAGCGCTGCCACCTAATGTGCATCAAGGCATTGACGATGAAACGAAAATTGAAGCGCCGATGCGCTTCTCATTGGCGGGTGTGCAGTTGAAGTTTTCAGCCGTGCAACAGGCTAACGGCGGCTTGACCATTCCAGCAACTGGTAAAGGTGGCTCTTGGATTGTGAAGTTGCCGTCATCTCGATTTGACGCTGTGCCAGAAAATGAATATTCAATGATGGAACTGGCTCGAATGTTGGGAATGGACGTGCCAGAAACGCAGCTACTCCCTATTAATCGGATTACTAATATCCCAAATGGCATTGGCAAATTTGGTGATAGCGCTTTTGTGATCAAGCGTTTTGACCGTGCAGATGGTCAAGCTGTTCACATTGAGGACTTTGCGCAAGTGTTTGGCGTTTATCCTCAAGATAAGTACAAAAAAGCCAGTATGCGAAATATTGCTCAGGTTATCGGTATTGAAGGGCAAGACGAAGACATTGCTGAATTTACTCGCCGACTGGTGTTCAATACCTTAATTGGCAATGCGGATATGCATTTGAAGAATTGGTCTGTGATCTACAAAGATAAGCGCACCGCATCGATTGCGCCTGCTTATGACTTTGTTTCAACCATTCCTTATATCCCCGATGATAGTGCATCGCTGAAGGTGAGCCGTAGCAAGAGATTCAGCGATTTCACGCTGGATGAGCTATCACACTTAGCGGCTAAAGCCATGTTGCCAGAAAAATTGGTGTTAGATACAGCCAAACAAACCGTAGCAGGCTTCCATGAGGTATGGGCGAAAGAAAAAGCGCATTTACCCCTTACTAAGTCAGTCATTGAAGCCATTGAAATGCATTTACGAAGTATACCGCTACGCTGAATTCCTAGTAGCTAGAGCGTGCATATTGATAAAGATGGTTTAACTTAATGCGATTTTACGGCACTTTTCGCCGTAAACTGGAAATTTGGTAAACTGCACAATGATACCGGTGTCATGATAAGGCTGATCTTCTGAACAAATCATGCATCTTTCTGACCATCAACAAGTGATGAACCAGGCGATGATAGCTTTACATTGATTTTCAGGAGAATACAGATGACAGCAGTAGCGCACCAGGTAACCCCTTTTCTAACATCTTACGAAGTGATGGCTCGTTACCACATTAGCTATACGACGCTCTGGCGAAGAATAAAAGATGGTAGCTTGCCGCAACCTCGTATCAACCGAAATACACGAAACAAGCTGTGGCACATTGAAGGTTATGTGCAAAGAGACAAGCGCCAAGGGGCTTTGTTTCCTAAATCGATTCAGCGAGCAAAGCTCCTCATAATCGTTTGAATATTAAACTACACGGTAAGTTTCAGGCATGCCTAGCCCAGTGAGTTTGTTCAACGCCTTTATCATCGCGTAAGTTTCTCCTACCTGAC
>NZ_JACDWU010000109.1:0-848 GCF_016464045.1 Pseudoalteromonas sp. bablab_jr011
AAGCAGGTGGCCGATATAGAACGTGCGCTAAACGCCAGACCTAGAAAGTGCCTAGGTTACAAACAGCCTGTCGTTGTGTTTAACGAATTACGCAATGCGGCCTAATTTAGCGAGTGGTGCACTTCGGGGTTGAATTCGCGCCAAGCCCACCATCAAAAATAATAATGGCTAACGCTATGTGTCCAAATAAAAAAGCTAAACCAAAATCGTTAAACTTTATTCCACCAGGACCATTTTCTCCTGCTAACATTCCAAGCAGTAGAAAAACTAGTAATATTGGCACACCTACACGCTTAGTTATTACACTCGCAATAATGCAAAGAAAGGCCAAAAAAGCAGAACCTAAAATGTATTGATAAACGACTTCTATAGCCATAATCCCATTACCAAATTTGTACTTCCCCCGATTAGGGTTTCATGGCTACCATCTATTCTATTCAACTTTTTGTATGAGCCAAATCAAGGGGGAGTATTTAAGAATACCAAACTAAAATTATTAAGTTTGAGAAAGCATTACAAGCAAATAAGATAACATATTCGATTAATTTATACTATCCACGGGCGCCATCGCATATCTATGTATAGTTCAGTATATTGAGGTTAATAACCTAGAGTTAGCTATTTTACCCTCAATAAAAGGCTTACAATTTAAGCATGAAATTAGGCCTCTCACATAGCTATTTGATATCTACTCGCTATACCGTAGAGGCTTTGTTTCCTAAATCAGTTGAACTAAAACCATAGCTGGTGATCTGATCGACATAGCCCATCAACTCGCCCATCAATCGTGTCAAAACCTCGATATAAAACAATCAACTGGAAGCAATACAATCAAGCCCTGATCAATC
>NZ_JACDWU010000110.1:0-749 GCF_016464045.1 Pseudoalteromonas sp. bablab_jr011
GATTGATCAGGGCTTGATTGTATTGCTTCCAGTTGATTGTTTTATATCGAGGTTTTGACACGATTGATGGGCGAGTTGATGGGCTATGTCGATCAGATCACCAGCTATGGTTTTAGTTCAACTGATTTAGGAAACAAAGCCGGGCTATTATTGAGTGGGATAATGCATCTGACTACGGTAACGAGTTTGGCTTTAGAGGTCAGTACTCTTATGACCGTCGTGATAACTCATTCGATTTCCAATTAATTTTCAATGCTGAAACACGTTTTGGTAAGAATGAGCATGAAATCTACTATGCGTACGATAACATCGACTTTGGCAGTACAGGTACTCACGGTAGTATCGGTGTGCAAGGCTTTAAAGGCCAAGTATCAACATTTGGTCCATTAGGTGATTATTTAGGGGTTGATATTGCGTACGATAACATCGACGAAGTAGTAAAAGATGACTACATCGTCTGTATGGATTACGTTGGCCCTGAAATGTCTCAGTTCGAAGTAACGGCATGGGCTGAAGTACTCCCTTCTGCTGCAGGTCAAACATTGGCACTTAACACCATTGCAAATGTTGATGGCATCGAAGCAATCACTAAGCTTAATGAAATTACAGTACCAAGCAACATCACGGTTGTAGCGCTTGACGATATGGTAACCACAGAAGAAACAGCAATTAGCTTTGATGTTCACTATATTGATGAAACAAACTCGAAAAATGAAATTTCAGTTATTTCAGACAATGTAAGTTTTGAA
>NZ_JACDWU010000111.1:0-290 GCF_016464045.1 Pseudoalteromonas sp. bablab_jr011
AGCGCGTGGCATTTGGAATCTGTTGTTGTCTGAAAATATGCGTCGTTATGAATACGATAAAACATTCCTGTTTTACAAAGATATGGCTTCTCTCCTCAAGGAAATTAAGCCATTCGAGGAATTTAGCTGGATTAAAGCGTTTGATTCTGCTGCTGCTCAGCAGGTTGCTCGCGACTTGGAAACAGCGATGAAGAATGCATTTTCTAAAGGTCGTTTGCAGCATTTTCCAAAGCACAAAGTTTCCTACAAAAGGAAGCGGCTTCACAATGATAGCTTCCGAGCGGTCAATA
>NZ_JACDWU010000112.1:0-14498 GCF_016464045.1 Pseudoalteromonas sp. bablab_jr011
ATTGAAGGAAATTTCCTAATCCATTGAACCAAGTAACCATTAACCTGTTCCCAAAAATCTCACCAGCCCCCACCTAACTTCAGGTTAAACCTTCCCCTAACCGGAAGGTCAAGAGAAGTCGATAGATTTTTTGTATGATATTAAAATCTTGATCGTTTAGATTTCCCACATGGTTTAATAATAAATAATTCTTAAAGTTCAAAAATAAATGCCGACTTAATTCATCTGACTCCACTGATCATCTAGTGTTCAAAAAATTATCTACCCATTGAACCATTGCTTTAACCAAATCATCATCATATGCGATGTGCTGACCATGGCGCTGTTCTGGCGAGGGCAGCCTCAAGGTGTCATCGTTCATACTGATAGTTGGACCATTGCAGTTTTGAGAGTCAAATTCATTTATTGAACGTCAACTACCTTGTCCGGTTCGCGTCAATTAACTTGTCCGGTTGACGATGTTTAATTGTCGTTAGCGATAGGCATCTCCTTTCTCATCATTGACGCCTTTTTACGGTAGCTTTCGCCACCTATCTCTAAAATAGTGGCGTGATGCACTAACCGATCAATCGCCGCCACCGTCATCATGTTGTCGTCGAAGATCTGATCCCACCCACTAAAAGGCTGATTTGAGGTGATAATCAAACTGCCCGTTTCATAGCGGTGCGCAATCAATTCAAACAATACCTGTGTTTCTTGGCTGCTTTTTTTGACGTAGCCAATATCATCAATGATGAGCACCGTATATTTGTCCATGCGAGCCAGCACGTCAGTCAATACCAACGCCGCTTTTGCTTGCTGAAGGCTTTGAGCAAGATGGGTAGCGCTAGTGAACTTTACTCGCACCCCTTGCGCCAACAAGGCATAGCCAATACCACAGGCAAGATGGGTTTTACCCACACCACTGGCACCAAACAACAACACGTTCTCGGCTTGATTAACCCACTGCTGTTGATCCGCCAGGGCAATAAGCTGATTTTTATTAATCCCCTCTACCACACTAAAATCAAATTGGCTCAACGGCTTACCCGGTGGCAGTTGTGCTTCGCGGGTATAGCGTTGTAAACGCTTGTGATGACGCTCACCCACTTCGTGTTCACACAAAGCCGCAAGGTAGGTTTGCGGTAACCATTGTTCATCCAGCGCCTTTTGTGCAAGGCCTTCCCAGTGCTGGGCGAAGCTACTTAACTTTAATTCCTTCAAGAGAATCGGGAGGGAGGCAAGATCAGCCATGTTGCACCTCCACACATAACAGCTGATCGTAATCAGCCAGCAGGTGCTGCTTTGCCGTAATGAGTGGAATCACGGCCGTGTCTGTACTAAAGCGCTTATTGCACTGTAAGTTGCTGGGTAATTCACCCCCCTCAATGCTTTTGAGTACGTAACGACCAAGGCTATCTTGGCACTGAGCTGTCGCGGCCAAGTGCAGCAGGCGCACGATGTAACGGCAGGCATCATGGGGATTCAGTGTGCCGTCAACATACTGCCAGATACGGTGGTAGTCCGGGGTGGGTAATAAGTCATCGCGCAGCTGCGAGTAACGGAAGGCCCCCGGCTTTTTAACCAAGGAGTCGATAACATGGCGATAATCGACACTGCGTCCGCGCTGGGTTGTGGTGGCATAAACACGCGGTAAGCTGAGTATCTGCTCATGCCCACTGAACAGATCCAAGCGCTCGTCATACAGCTGAACATACAGCCGCTCGCCGATAAAGCGAGACGGTACGGTATAGGTCACCCGTTTGAGGTCAAAGCTGCTACTGCTGCTAATCAGAACACTGTGCTCCGCATAATCATGAGTGCGCCGTTTTGGCAGTGTCTGCAATAACGGCCGCTCTTGTTCAAAGCGGGTGCGGCATTGCTGGTTAATCTTGGTGACAATACCATCCACGAAGGCTTGATAGGCCTCAAGGGACGTAAAATCAGTATCGCCTCGCAGCAGCAAGGCCTGAGTCATACGTCGCTTTAAATGCCCGTGTGCCGCTTCTATTGTACCGTTCTCATGGCTCTTGCCGGGGTTGTTACGACTGCCTTTGAGTTGATAGTGGTGGCATAAGGCGTCGTACCGAACGGTAAGCTGTTCCTTCTCGGCCAGATTGTTAAAGGCGGCACTCAAGCTGTCGGTGCGGTGTTCAAGGGGTGCGCCACCACTGCGCCATAAGGCATTCTGAAGCCCTGTAGACAAGGCGGTATAGCTTTCACCACCGCAAATGACTTTGGCGTACGTCCAGCCGCTAAAGGCAAGGCGATAGTGGTATAGCAAATGGCAAAATACCTGCCCAAGTATTGTAATCGTAACCCCTTTCAAGAGCGTGAAGTCCGATAAACCCAAACGCCCAGGCACTTTAGTTTGGCGGAACATGACTTCCTTTGCGGGGCCATGTTTGACCTTCCATGCTTTGACACGTCGCTGCAACGTGCGCAGTACGGTGTTGTCATACTGATTGGGGTAGTTGTCGTGAAGGTATTCAAACAACGTGAGCGGCAATAGTTCAGGGTTCGCTTCGAGTAGTGGTACCAGCACCGATGACCAGACCTCAGCAAGCGGGTCTTTGCGAGTGCGCCATTGACGCTTGGGGGTTGGTTCTGTGTTCAGTTCACCGCTGTCTATGCGGCGACCTGATCGCTCTGATAAACCAGACTTTGCCGAAGCGGCAAGCTGGGTTTGACCTTGTTTACGTTCATTCATATATAACCTGATTTGTTGATCTGTGATGGGTTTGCCCGACACGGTTATCTCCTAATGGAATCCGTGACGGACGGTATCAGATCAACCGGCCAACATAGTTGTCGCCGACCG
Organism: Pseudoalteromonas sp. bablab_jr011; assembly: GCF_016464045.1. Classification (NCBI taxonomy): domain Bacteria; kingdom Pseudomonadati; phylum Pseudomonadota; class Gammaproteobacteria; order Alteromonadales; family Pseudoalteromonadaceae; genus Pseudoalteromonas; species Pseudoalteromonas sp. bablab_jr011. The sequence goes on from NZ_JACDWU010000112.1 coordinate 2,801, forward strand.
GACAAGTTAATTGTCGTTCAATATTCATTAGAGATCCGATTGCATTTCGAGCTCTATCGAGTGATTTTGCTTCAATGAGTTCAGCAATAGTAAAGAGCACCATAATCATCGCAGCTTCTGGCCACTGTCTAGAATTAAGGCCCATAACTGCCATATACATCCCCTTATTTCTTTTTAATCAGTTTTTCCTCTACAGGACAATCCATTTGCATAATGCGGATTTCAGTTCGCCCCCCCCAGATTATTTAATCTTTGTAGGCGCAGCCGCGCAACAGTCTCCACTAAGGCCATGATCATCTTGATCATGCGATTTCTGGTCATGGTCATGGCCACAACCTTTGTAAGTAGGCTTATCATGATTTAGGTCTTTTTCAACATGCGAATGGTTGCAATCATTATGAACATACAAATGACCATTCGCCTTGTTCAATTCGCCTGATTTCTGAATCTTGCCTCCCACAACCAAGCTTAATTTTTAAATACAACTAGCAGCTTCCTTCCTACTAGAGTTTTACTTTTTTGCGGGACCACTTGCCCAATATGTTTACTATACTGACTACTGAAGACCCTAATCTAACTACAGAGTCAAGTTCAAACGAGGGATATATGAAAATTGGTGAGTTGGCGCGTAAAGCAGGCTGTCCGGTAGAAACGATTCGTTACTACTAGAAAGAAGGTCCACTGCAGGCACCTTTACGAGACATAGGAAATAATTATCGTCACTACGACAAAACCCGTCTTGAAAAACTACTATTCATCCGCCGCTGCCGTTCTCTCGATATGACCCATGAGGAAATTCGCGCTTTGCTGTTAGCAATCAATAATCAGGGTAAAGAATGTGGCCCGATAGATGCAATCATCAACGCCCACCTAATTCACATTCAGCATCGAATCAAAGAATTAGTAGCGTTAGAAGAGCAACGTAAGGAGCTGAATGCTTTTTGTAGCGCTGACCGCAGCATAGATAAATGTTGCATAGTCCAAAAATTGACAGCTGATGAAAGTGATAGCGATCTTTCCTTAACCGCACCAACCAACCATTTAGGGGGGCATTAGTGATGCCACGCGCTTGTTTAAAATGAAAAAAATGTGATGGTGTTAAAACTGCGTAGTCTTACACCATTATGGGCCAATTTAAAGTACTACATTTTGCCGCTCAGCTTATCTCCAGAGCGGCGCTGTACCGCTCCTCCTCGGTTTACGGTGCGGGCTTTGCCCGAAGCATTGGTTAATGTCCTAAGAATAGGACATTCTGACCGCTCATCCCCAGCACAACTCCGGATTAAAACTCGTAGTTTCTCAGTCATTTGACGTATACTTTCCATACGTCGTTCTAAGTCAGCAATGTTCTCCTGAGCCAGGCGTTTAACATCAATGCTCTGGCGAGATTTGTCATTCCATAACGTAAGCAAGCCTTCTATATCTTCCAGAGAGAACCCGAGATCTCGGGCACTACGAATAAAAACCAATCTATGAACATCATTGAGAGCATACTTACGATAACCTGACTCCGTACGCTCGGAGGCAGGGATTAATCCAATTTGCTCGTAATAACGAATCATCTTGGTGGATATTCCTGATTTACGCGATGCTTCTCCGATATTCATAAGCCCACCTTGTTAATGCTCAGCGTTAATGCTCAGCGTCCTCAACCAAAGGAGGCTGGAACCGACGCAGACGCAATGAGTTTCCCAGAACGAACACGCTTGATAGCGCCATCGCCCCTGCTGCAAAAATTGGAGAGAGCAGTATTCCATAAGCTGGGTATAGCAGTCCTGCAGCCACTGGAATCAATGCTGCATTGTAAGCAAATGCCCAAAAGAGATTTTGTCTGATGTTACCGATTGTTGCCTTAGACAATCCAATAGCATTAGGAACTCCCTGCAAGTTTCCTGACATTAAGACAACATCAGCTGACTCCACGGCTATATCTGTTCCTGTACCAATTGCAAGTCCAATATCTGCAACTGCAAGTGCCGGGGCATCGTTTATCCCATCGCCGACAAAAGCAACTTTACCGTAATTTTCTTGCAGTCGACGCACCGCTTCAACTTTGCCTTCAGGTAACACTTCCGCAACCACTTCATCAATATCTAATTGTTTAGCAATAGCCTGAGCTGTATTCGCATTGTCACCGGTAATCATGGCGACCTTGAGACCAAGCTGATGTAATGCCTTTATAGCTACTGGAGTACTTGATTTAATAGGGTCAGCTACAGCAATAATTGCAGCCAACCGACCATCTATAGCAACATAGAGAGGTGATTTCCCCTCATTCCCGAGGCGTTCAGAAATCCGGGAAAAATACGTTACCTCCAATGCTAACTCACGCATAAATCGATCAGCGCCTACTTCTACAAGGCTCCCTTCAACAGTCGCTCGTACTCCCATACCAGTGATTGAATCAAACTCAGTAAGCTCTGGCAGTAAAATGCCGTCTCCTTCTGCCGACTCAACAATAGCGCGAGCAATAGGGTGCTCAGAACGTGATTCAACTGCGGCAACTTTTGCTAATACCTCATTACGTTCAAAACCCTGAGCTAGTTCCAGATCTGTCATGACTGGACGACCTTCAGTCAGAGTTCCGGTTTTGTCTACAGCAACAACTTTGGCATCTTTGAGTAACTGTAGGGCTTCTCCCTTGCGGAATAAAATTCCCATTTCTGCACCACGACCTGTACCAACCATGATAGATGTCGGTGTCGCGAGTCCCATTGCACATGGACATGCAATGATTAGCACTGCCACAGCATTAACCAATGCGAAAGACAGGGCTGGTGATGGACCAAATACTAACCAAATCAGGAATGTAAAAAGTGCTGCCAACATCACAGCTGGAACAAACCACAATGTCACTCTGTCCACAACAGCTTGTATAGGTAACTTTGACCCCTGGGCCTGTTCTACCATCCGTATGATTTGTGACAGCATTGTCTGACCACCAACCGCAGTAGCACGCAACCTCAGTGCTCCTTTCTGGTTCACAGTCCCTCCGACAACTCCACTGCCAACGATTTTTTCCACTGGTATAGGCTCACCAGTTATCATCGATTCATCTATAAAACTGGTACCTTCACTTACCTCTCCATCGACCGGAATCCTTTCTCCCGGGCGAACTTCGATAATGTCTCCAAGCACAACGTCTTTGACAGGAATATCATTCATTACGCCATTACGGAGCACGTGCGCCTCCTTAGCCTGCAAGCCTACTAAGCGTTTGATAGCCTCAGACGTTCTCCCCTTAGCTCTCGCCTCCATAAATCGTCCCAAAAGAATGAGAGCGACAATCACTGCAGCAGCTTCGTAGTACACATTAACGGTACCCTCAGGCAAAAGGTATGGTACAAACGTAGCAACCACAGAATAACCAAAAGCAGCAATAGTCCCGACAGAGACCAGTGAATTCATGTCAGGAGCAAGCCGCGTAAGAGCAGGAATGCCTTTCATGTAGAATCGACGACCTGGAACCACTAAGACTAACAATGTCAATACAAACTGGACGTACCAGCTTTCCTGGATCCCAATGGTATTCATCACCCAGTGTTGCATTCTTGGAATCATGTGAGATCCCATTTCGAGAACAAATACCGGCAGAGCCAGTGCTGTTGCAATAACTAAATCTTTCTTTAATAAAGCCTTCTCTGCGTCCTTTCTTACTTCAGACTCATTACTGACCTGATTTTGGGTATCGATGACACGGGCTTCATAGCCAACTTTTTGAATAGCAGATATGAGATCGTCTATGCCAGCCACTCCGCGAATAGTTGCCCTCTCAGTTGCAAGGTTAACCGTTGCCGCCTTTACACCATCAACCGCTAAGAGTGCCTTTTCAACACGGCCAACACACGAAGCACATGTCATACCTTGCACTGAAAGTTCAACGGATGTTACAGGAACTTCATATCCTACCTTTTCAATTGCTTCGATTAACTTCAGTCGATCAACAGGAGCTTTAAGATGAATATCCGCCAGCTCAGTCGCAAGATTGACACTTGCGTTTACGACGCCTTCAACTTTGTTTAAAGCTGCTTCAACTCGTCCTACACAACTTGCACAGGTCATACCCTCAATAGGTAAGCTAACCCGGGCTTCAGCATTGCTGGAGAGCTGGTTTTTATGAATGCTCATGATGTATTTCTCATTGTTGGTTCAGATATTAAACAGTCTAGGGCTTACCATGATGGGAAGGTCAAGCGTATTATTTTTAACCTCATGAACACAACAAATGAAGCGCCATCATTCCTGATATTCATCCAGCTGTTTGGTAGTGTGTAACTCTAACTCAAAAGAAACGAGCGCCTAAATCTCAAAATATCAGGCTAGTAGCCTGTTTGAATGTGCTCCCTCAAGAAAAGCCCCGCTAACTGCCTTTTGCAGTGGCGGCGCTAGCATTCTTTTCGGTATTCATGGCCGCTGCTTGTAATCAAGCTAAGTGAATGGGAAACCTATTAACTGAAACGCCGTCATGGTAATCGGGGACGGGGTGGGATGACGCCCAAGCCGTCAGAAATCTGGCCGCTTGGGCGTTTTTTATTGTTATAAGGTGCCCAGTAAAACGGCGCTGATTGCTGGAACAGATGTGCCAATAACTTCTTGAGTACTGGCAACAACAGGTAAGGTTGCAGACATAACACTTTCAACGACTGTTGGTGTGTTGTAGAGACCCATACCGCCACCAATGCCCAAGGCAAAAGCCATCAAGCTTTGGCGAGCGATACCGCCCACAATACCCACCAGAACCATGGCTCCCGCTACGATCCGTCCCAAAGTACCTTGGGTCCAATCTTTTAGGGTATCCCAAACATCGGTGAAAGCATCACCACCGGTGCCCGCAAATGAGGGCTCCGAAATCATTAACGCCATTAAACCAAGCGCACCAATGGTCATTAGGCGCTGAGTTTGAATGGTGCGAACTACATTTGTCATTCGTTAGTTTCTCCGTAGATACTCAAGTTATCGCGCTTACCATCAGCTCCCGCTGAGGCAGAATCGCTTTGAGTCTGAAGTGGACGTAGCGCTGGCGAAACCGTTCGAGGTGCTGACACCCCAATATCCCACCGGCGCGGTTCAATTTCGGTAAACACGTAGCTGGATAAATTCAGATCCCCACGGTCATCCTCCCAAGGCGCAATCCAAATCCGCATTACCCTTGAAGGAATGCGAATAGGTGCAGATTGCTGCGTCTCGGGTAATGCCGGATGGCTCAGCAGTCCTGTCTCTAAATCAGATTGTGAATACCCAGAGGGAGAACCAATTCGAGTCGCCACAGCATCAATCGTCTTGGGTGCAGCGCCATTACTGGTAAGCTCATAGACTTCACGAGCGGATAAACAGCGCACACCGTCAGGCATACCTGGGCATCCATATTCACTACTCCCAAGACCCAATGAACTACAGCCAGACAATAAGGTTGAGCCGACTGCCAATAAAAGTAATCCAGCTTTAGACCACTGTTTTGACTGGTGCTTTGGGTTGTTCTGCATTGATGTCGTCATGGTTAACTCTCCTCTGGATACACATCTTATTGTCTGAAACGGACTTCGATCGGTTAGCAACATGCAGGATTTTTTCATCTTCTTGCACCCACCCCTTGTGAAGTGGCCAATGACAATGAAGCCCCACGAGTGACGATTACTTCTATTTTCCGTGCAGCGTCTACCTCTATGACTGGGAACATATTTTCAGCCATGTCCAAATAGAACTTGGCCACTCTATCCAATGCTTTACCTGTGCCTTTAATCGCAGCGCCTTGTAATGCTTCTTGGCTCATGACTTGCTGGTACAGCTGAGTATCACCGGCATTACCCGTCTGAATCGTCGGAACAGGATTTACATCAAATGCGCCAGCCAAGCCCTGAAGGAATCCGGCCATCATCGACTTGGCCACCAGCTGGCCTTGTTTCGACACCAATCGGCCACGAATGCCGGCTTTGCCGTCTTCACCTACAGCATAAGAATCCAGTCGTGTTTCAATGACGCCACCGTCTTCTCTCACACATGAAATGGTCTCGCCTCGCAAATAAGCACGCTCAGAGCTCAAATCACCGTAACCTGCGGCGATCAAGAAACACTCTTTGATATCCGCTCTAAATCGGTTGGGTAAAATGGCTTCCTTTTGAATCCTCAGCAATGCAGGAAAAGGTTCGCGTCTTGCGGACTCGTGAGTAGGTGCATCCAAACCTGTGATCAAAGTACCTGAGATGATGCTGCCCGCCGGTAAATACAAAGGCGGCGCTTCTTGCACAACAACCTCTGGTTCAGCAACCACTTCAGGCTCAATCATACGAATCGTGATTGGCGGCAATGGAACATCCCGTGCTCGTGAACCTTGGCCACTGGCTGGCTGCCGATAGAGCGGATCTGGCAGCGGCGCATTGGCAAAATAGTCGTCTGGGTTAGACGGCAGTGGCTTTTCGTCTTTAGGCAATTCCATGGCAGATAAAGGCACTTCAAAACGGCTATTTGTGCCTTCAACTGCTGCATCACCTCCAGCGCGAACATCATTAAGTTCCGCTCGAAGGCGAACCAACTCCGCATTGACCTCACTTGGTATAGAAGGCGAACCTGGGCTTAGCCGTCCTGAATCGACGTCACGACGCAAGCGCTCAACTTCACGACGTAACTGTTCATTGCGCTCACTGAGTAGTTTTACGTTCGCAGCCAAACTATCGACCCCAACATCACGAGTATTGGTATCCGTAAGAATGTGCCGGATCGTTTCCTGCCGGTTCCGACTGTTCGCGCCATCGTCAGGATTAGGTGAAAACACCATCACCATAAGGATGAGACCACCAGCAATACCTGCAACCGATAGGCCCCGCTTCATGTTCGGGCTCAATTGCTCCCATTGTGCTTTCATCGTTATTCACCTCCCACAAGAAGCGAAGGTCGCTGACTTTCCACCGCTTCTTCACGATGATTGCGAACAACCACATACAACTCAGTCTTTTCGCCCGGCAACAAGATATTGCGAGGCCAGTAGGCGCTTGCCACTATACCTGGTGCATTGCAGGCTATCTCACTGGCTTCTATCGGCTCATCGGCAAAGCTTTCAACCAGTCCTACATAGACGGTGAAGTAATGTCCCGTCACAATTTGCCCCTGTTTAAAACCAAACTTTAAGCCAGGCTGAAAACATTTCGGGCTTGTGTCAGTTTGGCCAGCTAAACGGATGTCATAGCCTTGTGGTAACTCATTTAGTGCAAGGCGTCTGAGTAAATCACGTAAGCTATCGACGTATGGCTGAGCCGTTTCCCAAGTGGCGGCTTTTCGGTTCACGACGCCCTTAATGGGCCACTGCTGACCATCAATCGCTAAGGTGATTTCACGCGGTGGAATACGACGAGGTACTAAGGTGACTGATAATGCGGGCGCTTCCTGACCAGGCGGTGTGATGTAAAGTGAAACCGGTGATTCTTTGTCCGTGGCCACATATACAACATTCCCCTTGATTTGCGTCTGAGCATCACTGGTTGTTCTCACCTGAGGCGATTCAAACGGCGTCACAATCCGATTCAGATGACCAAGTGCTACAGGGATCAGTTCATTAACCCCCGGTGTCATCAGTAACGTTGTTGGCACATCCGTTGAAACCGTATTGGTTTGAACCGGCGAATTTGCTGTAGCGGGCTGCTTCATCACACTAGCTGGCACAATCGGCAATTCCACGTCTGCATACGACGCTTGAGATAACAGGACGCCACTCAAGCTCATTGCGATTAAGTTTGGTGTTATCCATCGATTAATTTTGGTTCGCATCATTCACCCTCCGGTTTTGCTCTTGGGTCAACTTTTCACGAACGCGCTTCGTTCTAGCTTGCCCCTCATACGTATCCATCCAACTGAGCTTTGGACGGTATTGCTCAATATCGATGTCAAACTCATAGGTGCGAGTTTGGCGCTGTTCATCTCCAGATGGTCCAGAGACCAAGGAATAACCGGTCACAAAGACATGGCCGGTTTCATACTCATACTCCACCTGTCTGGGTTGGAATTTGAGCGTGACTCGGTCTTCTCGGATTTGCCTTGCCTGAATTTCCAGTGCATCGACCACTTGCTGGTACACCGCTGGAGAAAGCAGTGGTTCTATAGCAACCCGGATAAAGGACACATTACCCGGCGTCACGTTGCCCATAAGCTCAGCCAGGTAGAGCCCCCAGGACTCCAGGTAAGGTTGAGTGGCTTGGTTTCGTGACACTTCAGCCGTTTCAGACAAGGTTGGTGGTTGAATGGCCACTACGGTATTGCGAGAAAATGCCGCAACCGCAAGCAGCAAGTTAGATAGCACCAGCACTGCAATCAGAAACCGTTGCCATCGGTTCTCTAATTGCGTGCCTTGCCATGATTTTAAAAACACGTCGAACTTCACGGCAGATAGCTCCTGATAAATGGGTTAGGGATCGTCTTGGCTTTGGTTGGCAACAGTCCGGCCCAGTAGATGGCGTGAAGAATAAAACCATCTGGGCGACCATCACGAAAACGCCGATAGAGCTTGGTTGTCACCAACCCCAACAGGCATAAAACCAAGGCATTACCGGTAAAAATGCCGATCACTAGCCCCAACAGAATGGGAGCCATCTCATCGGCACTCCAAAGCAGGAAGTGCGGCGGGTCATCGATATAGGATGGAATACTCACAGGTTCCATAGTCACTCCTCGTTGTTTGAATTGAGAAGTGAAGAATGCCTTGGGATTGGCAGGTTCGGTGGTCAGCTAGATGCCGAATTTTTGAAGGTTTTGAGGGTTCTACTCAGACAATACTAACAATTGATCTTTTTGATGCGGTTGATATGATGAGGATATTGGTCGTGTCGAGACCAGCTGCCCACTTTAGCAAACCCGGACGGGACGACATGCATATCAAATTTATTTGGGTATACGGATTTAATGGTTGATGGGGTGAAGGTGCCCCATCAACCATTAAATCCGTATACCCTTTATTTTTAAGGCAAATGTTTTTCACTGAGAACACAGCAAAATGAATTAACGGCAGAAAAAAGGGCTCTTAATGACGCGGCAGGCTTCAGAAAGCATGCAAAATGCAATCATCGTTTAACAGAAAGGATAGATGCATACATGAACGCAGAAGAAGCATTACTTCAAATCTATATGAGAGAATTAGATACAAAGCGTCAAATAAAACATAATTCTAAATTTGACATATTTATGAGTACGGGGGCGTACCATTTAGAATTCGCTGTGTTGTCGTTGGCTATTAGCAAAGTAAATCAGGAATTAAAGAGTGCAGGTGTTGATATCGCGTCTTTCATAGACGAGATCCATAAATACATAAACGACATCATGGTAGACAGCATGGAAGGCTCGAACCAAGTTAAAGAGTTTGACCCGAACAACCCTAAGGAAGTAGAGGTGTCATGTTATAGCAGAACATTGAAAATGGTGAATGATAACCTGCTTAACCGTTACTACAACGCACTGCAAGCAGAAAGAATGAAGGAGGAGTTAGACAGAAAAGTCATTCGATTCCATAAAAAATGAAGACCTAAAGATATCAAAACGCATTCCTTGCTGAACAGGAATGCGCATGGACACTAATTGCCTTCTTCAAGGGCAGCGATTTTTGATTCTATGATCGGCAATCTCGCCCTGGCACCTCTGTGTCCTTTATCGACAGCTTTTGAATACCAGATTTTTGCCTGATAAAAATCTTGTTTAACGCCCTCACCTTTTTCATACAACACACCGAGCGTATAAGGCGCAATATCATGCCCTTCACTAGCAGCCTGCTTAAAAAGCGTGATTGCAGATTGTATATCGCCCTTGTCGAGCGCTGATGCGCCTTCAAAGAACGCGTCGTTCGCCCATACAGAAAAAGATAGAGTGAACGCAAAAGAGGACAAAAATAGCTTTCTTAACATAGGTGTTTCCCATACTCTAATTAAGCCGCTTTACGTGGCTTTTTGCTTCGCTTATTTTTAAAAGCTAAGGATATCTATCCGTTCACATTGGGCGCAAATATAGGCACATGTATCACTGCGCTTATCGCAGCGTTGGGTGTAGTGGGGGTTAATAGTGGATTTGCACTACAAATAGCGCTTGTGCACCTGATTTATAACGTTCTGGGCGTTACGCTTATTTACGGGCTGCCTTTATTGCGCAATATTCCGCTCAATTTGTCTTATCAATTATCAGTGATAGCGGCAGAGCGGAAAATGTACGGCGCAGCTTATATCGGTGGCTTATTCTTTATTATGCCTTTGGGTATTATCTTCACTACTATGTAGCTAATGTAGCGCGCCATTCTATTTTTCTGTATGCACAAAAAAACGGCGCTGATGAGCTCAGTGCCGTTTCTCTTTTTTAACTTAGTGCATGTATTAGAATGCGTATTTTGCTGAAACTTGGAAGCGGTTCATGTCGCCTTCAAGGCCGGCTTCAATTTCACGCTTTGCGAAAGCGTATTCAGCGCCAACGGTTAGCGCTTTAGTTGGCGAGTACAAGTAGTTTACACGTGTGCTATAAGTGCTTTCAGTGGTAGCTAAACCCGTTAATGATACGTCATTGTCTGCTTCAAACGCCGAGAACATGATGCTACTGCGCGCTTTTTCGCTCCACTTGTGACGATACGCAACGCCGTAACCTGTTGAGTCTATGGCTTCAAGGTCGCCGCTTTCGGTAAGTACTGCACCATTAACTGCGTTTAGCGCAGAGTATCTGCCTAAACCTTTACCCGTGTTGAACGTGAAGCGAATATCGTCGCCATTAGACAAATTGTATTTACCGGTTACCGATACACCAAAGCTGGTTTCGTCCGCATCAATGCCAGCGGCATTATCGTAAGACAACTGTCTTAATAAGCCCGCTACTTTTACATAACCCCAGTCATACTTTGACGTATAGGCAGCTACAAAGTCTGGAACGCTGCTGTCGTCACTCGTAATTCGGCTACCACCGCCAAATGGCGTAATGGTTGATTCTGGGTTTTCAAGCGCAAGCTGTAGGCCGCCGTTGGTATATCTCACCATAACTTGACGGGCAAAGGTGATGCCGTCAGTGGTACCAACAAAATCAAGTGATTCTGGTAATGAACCTACGTCCATAAAGGTCGTCCCTGTTTGGCCCACCAACCAATTCTTGTAAGTTAAGTACGCGTGGCGTACTCGCGGAGTGTAGGAGTTACTGATTCGCTCATCACCGCCGCTAGTTCCAAGGAAGTCGAGTTCGAATACACCGTTAATTGTGTCGCCTTCAGCCGTAGGCGTTGACGTTGCAAAGCGGAATCGTGAGGTTCTGATATGCGCGTCAAATTGTGGATCTTCGTCAACGCCACCAACAGGTGTTAGTGAAGGAATATAGAAATCGCGACCTACGCTACCTGATGCAATGGTGCCATCTGAGTAGTCACTAACCATAGCGTCGACTTTAATATAGCCTGTGAATTTCACACTTGTGTCGCCGATTGTTGCTGCTTGTGCTGCACCTGTAGATGCTGCCAGGCACAGCGCTACTGCTGTAGCCGTATTTTTTATTTTAGCTTTCATCGTGTCTGTTCCAAAAAAGTGGTTAAATAAATGTAAATTCAACGTTAACATTGCTGATTGTGTCCTTATTATCTAAAAATTTAGGGTATACGGATTTAATGGTTGATGGGGCACCTTCACCCCATCAATCTGATACCACCCTCAGATGGTTGATAGATCGACTCCGTAGTTGAGTTCCTCTGCGAAGTCCGGCAGTC
>NZ_JACDWU010000113.1:0-383 GCF_016464045.1 Pseudoalteromonas sp. bablab_jr011
GTAGTCTATACAGTATATGAAAAAGACGCTCAGATACAACTACAGGCTAAACCCTAGGCCAGAACAAGAAGTTAAGCTCATTGAGTTTGGTGCGACAGCGCGTGGCATTTGGAATCTGTTGTTGTCTGAAAATATGCGTCGATATGAATACGATAAAACATTCCTGTTTTACAAAGATATGGCTTCTCTCCTCAAGGAAATTAAGCCATTCGAGGAATTTAGCTGGATTAAAGCCTTTGATTCTGCTGCTCAGCAGGTTGCTCGCGACTTGGAAACAGCGATGAAGAATGCATTTTCTAAAGGTCGTTTGCAGCATTTTCCAAAGCACAAAGTTTCCTACAAAAGGAAGCGGCTTCACAATGATAGCTTCCGAGCGGTCAATA
>NZ_JACDWU010000114.1:0-641 GCF_016464045.1 Pseudoalteromonas sp. bablab_jr011
AGAGGCACAAGGGCGCGAATACATCATAGGGCCGAGGTAGCTCCTCATTATGAGCCCGCATATAAGTACGCAGTCTAACAAAATTAACGAAGGGTATTGTGCAATAGGAGGAGTCCATATAAGGCACTTTAGTGCCGAAGTACCTGATATGCCCTTCATACAACACCACTGACATTCACGGCTAAAGCCGTTCCCACGCTTTATAATCAGATGCTTAATCACGATTCCCATGTTGTTTAATCATGACGACAAGAATGAAAGATTCCCTTAAATTGCTCACTTCGCTTCTGGCTCAAATAACTAGGCGTAGTAGGAGGCACTTTAGTGCCGAAAGGGTCTGATATGGCCTTCATACATAACCCCTGAGATTCACGGCTAAAGCCGTTCCTACGCTTCTTAATCACGATGTTCAATCACGGTTCCCACGTTGCTTAATCATGATGACAAGAATGAAGGGGCTCTAAAATGGGCTACTTCACTTTACGCTAACCTAATTAGCGCGTAGGAGATGTATGGACTCCTCCCCTAAATAGGGTAAGTACGGTATAAAGAAATTGCAAAACCACTTTTACCAATAAGGAATCCATACATGTCAAAATTTAACTTAATTTGTATCGACTTGGCAAAAAATGTTTTTCAAG
>NZ_JACDWU010000115.1:0-1278 GCF_016464045.1 Pseudoalteromonas sp. bablab_jr011
ACGAGTGATACCCGCTTTCTCTTCATCTCCTCTCGCTTCAAAGTGTCCCAGCAGATGACTCAGTATCGCGGAGTTGAAGTAGATGATCGCGTTGGCAAGCAATCTTGCACATTCATTCCAGATAGCGATTTCACTCTCGTTTTTGCCTCGGAACTGATCGCCATTCACCGACGCAATAGCCCGTCTCAGGAAGTGCCACGCTTCTCCCCGGTTAAGGGCACGCTGAACGTACTGCCGCAAACTGGCATTGTCTATGTAATCCAGTAAATATTGCGCTTTGACCAGTCGATTATACTCCGTCAGCGCCTGTAATGTCGGGTGCCCCGAAGGATAACCAGACAACTTTCTTACCAGCATTGCCTGTGTCGTTCGCTTTGTCTGAAGTGACAGAACAATGCGCCTAATATCCTGCCATCCCGTTTCGATGACATTCGTCCTGATGGGCTTTTTCAGGGCAAGGTTGGTGCCGCCGTGTTCATTTTCAGTTACGTCAAACAGATCATTGATGACACTACTGAACTGCGCGTATCGCGGTGCAAAACTGTAACCGCATAGATCCAGTAAGGCGAAGTTAACATGATTGACACCGTGTGTATCTGTCGAGAGTACGTCAGGTTTGATTTCACTGCTGTTGGATTGTAACAGGTCATAAATATAGTGTGATTCGTGCTCGTTGGAACCGATGATCCGAGCATTGAGGGCGCTGTGGTTGGCCACCAGTGTCATGGCCGTGATCCCTTTGTTGGTGCCGAAATACTTAGAGGAGTACCGGGTTTTAAAGGTTTCCAGATGGGTTTCGAATTTCTGACCATCCGCACTGGCATGCAGCTGGTCCTCCTGAATATGGTAGTGGCGGAAGATGGGTAGCGCTGCAACCGCATTATTGATCACGTCGCTGGCGTCATGCAGCGTTTCAGGCCGGATATAGTTGGCCTGCACCGTACTCAGGTGTTCATAGCTTCGATCGGAGATCTGCGCCATGCCATACACACCACGGTGAGTGGCGTTGGCAATCAGAATGGCCAGTAAATCATCCTGATGAGTGAACCCTTGTTTTTGTATCGGAAGTACATGAGTCAGACATTTCATGAACCCGGTTTCGCGCTCTACATACCGCAGTACATCCGCGATACCGACCGGTTGCATTCGCTTAAAAAAGGGATTGTTGACCAGAGATGTAGCGCTTTTGGTCGGCAGACGCCAGCGGGTACCGGTACGATTTTTCATGATCACATTTCGATTGTCTCCCTCATCAATATGGAGAGCAACGTCTTTGAG
>NZ_JACDWU010000116.1:0-589 GCF_016464045.1 Pseudoalteromonas sp. bablab_jr011
CAAGAGTCATCAGCATCAAGGTTGGAGATATGATCCCGCCTTGTGGTGTTCCCTCGTCAGTGCGATAGAACAGCCCTTTGTCCATAAAACCAGACTTTAACCATTGTTCCAACATTCGTTTATCTACAGCTATATTATTCATAAGCCATTGATGCCCAATCTTGTCGAAACAGGCTTTGATATCTCCCTCAAGAACCCATTGCGCGGATTGCTTTTTACTCAAACAGAGAAAACACTGAGCAATAGCATCAGCAGTGCTTCTATTGCGCCGAAATCCGTAGCTATTTGGGTCAGCAAGTGTTTCTGACACAGGCTCTAGTGCAAGAAGATGAAGCGCTTGTAGCGCTCTATCGACCATGCACGGGATACCCAAAGGTCTGAGCTTGCCGTTTTTCTTAGGGATGTAGATACGCTTGAGCGGTTTGGCTTGATAAGCCTTTCTGCTCAATTGATTGACTGCTTTCATGCGGCGCGTATCCGTATTCCAGATGACGCCGTCTATTCCGGGCGTTTTACTGCCTTTGTTTTGTGATACTCGCTTAACAGCAAGAAGTTTTGCCGAATGCGAGTGAGTCAGTATCCACTGCAA
>NZ_JACDWU010000012.1:0-2892 GCF_016464045.1 Pseudoalteromonas sp. bablab_jr011
AGCAGTACATTGAAAATCAAAACACACCGCCAAGTGAAAGAGCCGTAAAAACTTCACGCGCTTTAAGTCAGAAAAAAGACTAGTTACCTCTTGCTTGACTCGCCCTTGAAAGGGTGAGATTGCGCAAGCCTAATGTTCAATCTATTAAAGCTTAGGTTTGTTGTATGTGAGTTTAAGTCTCGAAACTATACTGGAGTAAATTTATATGAAAGAGCTCAAATTATATTGTATATGGGAATGCTGAACAAATGGTATCTACCTGCACCGCAAGGTATTGTTGCATATGGTAATGGTTTTGCTGTTCGAGTTAGGTTTAATAAATCATTGTTCAATGAAATTTGCGGTCTTCGAAAGCAGTGCTTAGTTGAATTGGGTAAGTTTTAACTTTTCTTATATGGAATATAGCTGTGAATACACACTTATGTTCGTGTGGTAGCCGTATTTGAGCTTACATTACAGCTTAGACGCATAGGCTTTAGCTTCATCTGACTGGCAGCACAAAGTCGAATCCTGCTTTCAGGTAATTTTTCGTATCCAAAACGTCGAAAACCACCTTTCTTGGCGGTGGTCGCGATGGAAAGAAAGTTTTGGGCATAAATGGCTTTATAACTTTGAATACCTTTAAATGTTTTATACTCATTTGAATGAGCTTTATCTTGTTGGCTAGTTCTGCTTCGCCACAGTACCTATAAGCTATGGATTTAAAGGAATAGTTGTATTTGTCATTTTAGCCAACAATCCACCAATTCGTTTGCGCATTTCACGCCTATCAATAATAATGTCTATAGCGCCATGCTCTAAGAGGAACTCACTCCGCTGAAAGCCCACAGGTAATTTCTCCCGAACAGTTTGTTCTATCACGCGACGTCCAGCAAAGCCGATAATTGCTTTCGGCTCGCCAATGTTAATATCTCCTAGCATGGCTAGACTCGCTGAAACGCCACCCAATGTTTGATCTGTTAATACAGAAAAATATGGTAAGCCTTTACTGGATAACCGGTTTAACGCAGCACTAGTTTTTGACATTTGCATTAACGATATCAGAGATTCTTGCATACGAGCGCCTCCACTAGCAGAAAAGCAAACTAATCCACAATTTGCATCTACAGCAGCTTCAACTGCCTGAACAAAACGTGCACCTACAACTGAGCCCATCGATCCTGCCATAAAAGAGAACTCGAATGCACACGCAACAACAGGTAAGCCCATAAGTTTTCCTTTCATCGCAACTAAGGCATCCTTTTCTCCAGTACTTTTCTGGGCAAGAGCAAGGCGTTCCTTGTAGCGTTTCAGATCCTTAAAATTTAGAAAGTCTTTCGGTTCAAGCTCACTCGCGATCTCAATTCGCTCTCCTTTATCTAAAAAGCTGTCTAAGCGGCGGCATGCTGACATCCTCATATGATGATCGCATTTTGAGCACACCTCTAAATTTTTTTCGAGGGCAATGCGATATAAGATCTGATCACAGGATGGGCATTTAGTCCATATTCCCTCTGGGATAGAAGCTTTACGTGTACTGATTATATTCTTCTTATCTAACAGTTTTTCTAACCAACTCATTGGAAACCTTTTCATATAACTTTAGTGATAAGTATTGTATAGACCTATTTTTGGTAATAAAGTGTGCTTTATTGGTTTGATAATCCAATATAGTGGGATTAAATAAGATACTTGATAAAATTGACCAGCAGTGGCTAAAAAGTTTTCACTGTGTCTATGAGAACAACAGCTTCAAACGTGCTGCGGAATTTTTAAGCTTGCCTACATCAAATATCAGTCGTCATATTTCTTTGCTCGAAGAGCGACTGGATATACGACTATTTAACAGAACCACACGCCGAATCGCTCCAACAGATGCAGGAGAACATCTCTACTTACGCACACAGCCATTGTTTGATAAACTTAATGATGCTCTTGAGGAAGTGACACAGCACTCTCATGAGGTCATTGGGCAGCTTAGAGTTTTAATGCCAGACTCGCCTGCTTTAGCTCAAGCAGTCGTGTCTTTTTGTACCAAGCATCGCTCAATTTCACTATGTTGCGATACAAATATAAGCCCGAAAGAGGATTTACTTGATGGGTTTGACGTGATTTTAAGTTTTCACAGAGGAAAGCTCGAAGATAATAATTGGGTAGCTAAGGAGATAAAGCGTTGGCCAAGCTCTGTTGTGGCATCCCCAAAACTCTTAAAGACCTCTCCCAGACCTTTTCAGGTTACCGACTTGAAACACGTCCCATGCATTAATACTTTTACTGCGTTAAATGGAGCACCTTGGGTTTTCAAAAATACTAAAGGTGAGCTTATTACTCAAAAAGTACAGTCTTCATTTAAGGTCAATAGCGGGCATCTCGCTAAATCTGGCACATTAGCAGCTCTGGGATTTGCTATACTGCCCACTGAATTTTGTCGTAATGAAATAGATGCTGGTTCTCTGGAAATAGTAAAAATGGAATATGAGCCTGAAGATTTAGTTTTGTATATCTTTTACGCTTCCAGAAAACAATTGGCAAAAAAGATCTCGATGTTTATTGAACATTTAAAGCACCAAGCAAATTTAGATAGAGGCTGAAAAGTAGAGGAAATAAAAAATGAGTTTGCATTACACGTAACTACGGCAAATAAATAACGTTAGTTATTCATCAATTAAGATTTTAATCGTTGGATATACCTAAATGCTAAACTTGATAGTTAAAGCAAGCCTAATATGACATCTTTAAATAATCGCTGTGTGGTCAATGTCAAATAAGCCATTTTAAGTAACTAATATCTCGCAGCGCTGCATTTTAACTGTGACAAGATGTTATCAGTCAACTTTAACCAATTTGTTTCATACTCCCACGTCCTTTTAAAGTCGTCATTGCTCCTTGAGCTTTCAAGCATTTCTCTAAAAT